>JACJZD010000009.1 GCA_020635795.1 Flavobacteriales bacterium | reverse complement strand
TAAGTGCGTAAATCAGCGTACTTTTTCCGATATTGTTTGGTCCGACAATTTGAAGCGAATTGCATTCGTCAAGCTCAATATCAGCTTTCGAGTAAATGTCAGAATTCAGTATTATTAGTCTTTTCAGCATTTAGTTTTCGTTCAATCTTTTGTTCTATCATTCTGTCGAGCGTTGGCAAAAAACAGCTCTTTTGGTTTTTTCAGCGTTGGCTTTTGTGTCGGTAAAAACCAAATGTGCTGTTTGTGCGGCTGGCTTTTTGTATGTTGCCCAACGTTTTGTGTATGAGCAGTAGCGGATTTTATGGCACTACTTTTCAGACAACAATATACTTTAATTAAATGAAAAAGCGGTTCAAGTTAATACCAAAACCGCTATTGCTTATACACTTTGTTGGCAATAGTTTTATTGTTTTCTAATCGAATTAATAGAGTATAAAATCCAGTTTGAAGATTAGATATTTTGATTTTTAGTTCTGAATTAGTTGCGCCTATTATTGTTTCTGCTTTGACAATTCTTCCATTTAAGTCAACTAAACTATAATATTTAATATTTTCAGCTGTAGTTACAATTAAATAATCTTCTGTAGGGTTGGGATAAACCTGAATAAGAACGTCAGAATGTTCGTTATCATACGCATTTAAAATAAAATTACTGGATTTAAATATTCCCCCTCCGTATGTTGCTACTAATAAATCAGAATTCACACTACTAATCACATTATTTCCATAAATATTTGTAGAACTCATGTCAGTAGTTATCTCTGTCCAAGATGTTCCTCCATCACTTGTAGTCCAAATTCCACCATTCAATACCTTGATTGTATCTTGTTCAGCTCCATTTAAGCCAACAAATAAATTATTTTGCTTTTTATAAATGCTCTTAACCTGAATTGGAGTTTGCCAATTTCCAGAAATGTTAATAGAGGTATTCCCAGTTACTTTATATAATTCCCCATCTTCAGTGCCTGCATATAAAATAGAATCATAATAGCCCAATGATAAAATATTTTTACCACTTAGAAGCCAAGAATTCCATGTTAATCCGTTATCAGTAGAACGAATAATACCATTAAGTGTTGCAGCATAAACGGTATCATTGTTATTCGGGTTTAAGATTAATCTATTAACTGGTTGATTGCTTGTGACAGCAAATGTATTTCCACCATCAATACTTCTTTTAATAGAAAATTGAACTAGGTTAAGGTCATATTCTGCTAACAATACGATATTGGTGTCTATTTGATTTACTACAATGTCAGCAATCCATTTATTTCCGCTAATTAAATTCGAATAACTATTAAAGCCATCAGTCGTTTTAAAAAGACCTTTAGAGAAAGTGCCTAGATAACAAGTGTTGAAATTTAATGGATTGGCAGTAAGACAAAGTGCATGTGCATTTGGACCTTTTCTAACCCATGAAATTCCATTGTCAGTTGTTTCATAAATGCATTGATCATTATAATTTCCTCCAATGTTGTATGTACCTAACAAGCATGTAAAAATTCTGGCTGAATTATTGGGGTCAACAATGAGATCATTTATTTCTGTACAGGTTGGAGATACATTTGTGGTGCTCCAATTAGTTCCATTATTATTTGATAAATATATTGGACCGTTAGAGAAAGTACCTATCATTACAGTAGAACCAGAGATTCCAATTCCAATAACCAATTTATTATTGATTAAAGGGTCAGATACAATTGACCAGCTGGCGGTGGATGAGGAATACTTTTGAAGTCCGGCAAAAGTAGTAGTCCAAAGCTCAATTGTTGGTGAAGTGCTTTGGATGGATATGTCAAAATTAAAATTGCCAGTTAAGCCAGTATTGATAAAACTAATACCCCAATCTGTACTTAGAAAAATCCCGGAAGTAGATGCTACCGCAATTACACTATCTTCTACTTCAATCTCATAAATTGCTGAAAATGAGGGAATATTGGGATGGGCATACCAATTTAAACCATTATCATTTGAGTATTGAAGCCCATTGGATTCAGTGCCAGCAAATATAGTCCCAAAGACATTCGACCCTATGGATGGAACAGTAGAACCTTGAAGTCCAGCGGGATTCCATGAGTTTCCTCCATCATAGCTTTTAAAAACACCATTGCCAGGTCTTGGAGGATCAGTTGTTGCTCCTTCTCCAGTACTAATAAACAATGTGTCTGAACTTTTGAAAGCGATTCCAGAAACCATTCTGTCGTATTGACTAGATAAACCATTAACCATCTGACTCCATGTGTTCCCTCCGTCTGTAGATTTTAATAAACCATAACGACTATAGACATCACACGCAAAAATAGTATCAGGATTAAGTTGGTCTAGTGTAATAGACCAGCCAGTCATGTTAGGGAAATTACCCGTCATTAATGCCCAGTTAATTCCCCCATCTGTACTTTTCCAAACTCCACCACCATCATCACTACCTGCATAGATTATCGAAGGATTATTAGGGTGAAATGTAAACTCTTTAAAATAGCCCCCTTTTGGGCCAATTTGAATCCAATTTTGTCCATATAACTGATTATAAGCAATTAATAAAAGGGAGATGAAGATGGTTAAATGTTTCATAATGCATTTTTAATTATTGCCAACTTGTTTATATACTCAGTTTTTTAGGTTTTAGTTGAGGTTATACATCCAAAAATGGGTAAATAACCTCAATTCAAGTTGAGGTTTATTTTTATCATAAGTCATCAAAAGGTGACTTAATTTGTTGAATATTTTTTGTGCTAACATAAGTGTAAATTTCTGTTGTTTTACTGCTATTATGCCCTAGTAATTCTTGAATATATCTCAAATCAGTTCCGCTTTCCAATAAATGTGTGGCATAACTGTGTCTCAACCAATGTAAAGTAACAGGTTTATTTATTTTAGCTAATGTAACAGATTTTTTTAAAACTTCTTCAATACTTCTTTCAGAATATTTTGAGCCTACTACTTGTCCTTCAAAAAGCCAGGTGCTGGGCTTGTATATTTTAAAATATTCACGAAGTAGCACAATAATTTTTTCTGAAATAGGTGTAATTCTATCTTTTTTACCTTTACTCTGTCTAATTATTAAGAGTTTTCTTTTTGAGTCAACATCGGCAGGTTTTAAATTTAACAATTCACTTCTTCTTAATCCACAAGCATAAATTAAACTCAGCATGGATTTGTGTTTTAGGTTTGAAGGAGCTTCCAATATTTGTTTTATTTCTTCTTTACTCAAAACATTCGGCAACTTTTTCTCTTGCTTAGGGCGATAAATTAAATCAAATTCAAGTTGAGTATTTTCAATTTTTTTGAAAAACAATTTTATAGCATTTACCACTTGATTTTGAAATGAAGACGAGTAGCCATTTTTTAGAATATATTCATTGTTAAACTTTATCAAATCTTGATTATTGATTTCGTTTAACGGTTTATTGTAATAAAATCTTAAAAAAGTTCGAAGTGCTTCTATATATGTTTTTATTGTGTTTGGCGAGTATCTTCTGCTGCTTAACCAATCTTTAAATTGTGTTATTTTTTCTATCTGTTGGTTTGTAAGTGTTGTATTAAGTTTAACTTTTTCAGAAAGTTTCTCCACCCTATTTTTTGTTTTTTCTTTATTTGAGAATATAGCTGTTGTATCAATATAGGCTTTTCCATTAAATACCTGAAACAATTCTTTCATATTGTTTCTGCCATTTGCTATATGCCAACATTTATTAGAGTTACTCCAAGCAGCATCAGGAAAAGACTTTATTAATTTAACTAACTCTTCGTTGTAAGGAAAATAAAGTGCTAATCGTTGTTCATTTTTGTAAACAAGGGTTTTAACTTCTATTTTTTTGAACATCTTAAAATGGTTTTACAAGAAAAATAAAATTAAAGATTTTTTTAACCCAATTCAAAAACAGTAATCTCTGGTAAAATACCCACCCTGCCAGGGTAACCTAAAAAGCCTAAGCCACGGTTTACATAAAGGTATTGGTTGTTGGTGTTGTACAATCCTGCCCATTGTTTGTATAAGTATTGTGAAGGGCTCCACTTGAAATGTGGTATTTCTATGCCAAACTGCATACCGTGTGTATGTCCCGAAAATGTTGCTGAAATATCATTATGGTTGGGTAAAACAATAGCGTCCCAATGTGATGGGTCGTGGCTTAACAACAATTTAATATCGGTGGTTAACAATCCGTTTTTTGCTTTTTCTATATCCCCCAATTTTGGGAAACGCTCTGAACTTCCCCAGTTTTCAACACCAATTACGGCTAGTCGTTCGTTGTCTTTTTCTATAATGTGGTGTTCGTTTAACAATAGTTTCCAGCCTAATTTTTGGTGTACGGCTTTCATCAACTCGTAATTGTGTTTTTTACCTGCTAAATCTTCACGCTGGTAAAAGTAATCGCCATAATCGTGGTTACCCAAAATAGAAAACACACCCATTGGAGCAGTTATTTGGCTCAACACCTCCATAAAAGGTAAAGCCTCTTCAGTTATGTCGTTTACCAAATCTCCAGTAAAAAATATAACATCGGCTTGTTGGTCGTTAATAATTTTTATGGCTTTTTTTAAAGGTTCATCATCTAAAAAACTGCCTACGTGTAAATCGGAAATCTGTACAATTTTTAACCCTTTAAACGCATTGGGCAGGTTGGGTATGTTTAGTTTTTCTGTTTTTATGGTGTAATCGTATGCCGATTTTAACATGCCGAACACCAAGGTTCCAAAAGGAATGGCGGCAGCCACTACTCCTGCTTTTTTAATAAAATCTTTTCGAGAAATGGTGTTTTTATCGCGTTTTTCAACTACTGGGAACAGTTTTCTTTTTATAAAAAAGCCAAGCGTTTTAAGGTCGTGAATGATAATAAATACACAGCCAATAATTTTTGACATAAAATTCATCATGATAAAACCCATAAAATAAACCCGATAAATTTTTGGCGCAGCTACTTTATTTTGAAAATAAGAGGCAACAAAAAACATAAAAGCAATGGTTGCCAAGGTAAATGCCCAATAACTCAGCTTTAAAGCCAAACGCAAATTGGGTTTTAGGTTTTTAATTAATGCACTAAACGACCGAAAAAAGTAGGTGTCGATGATAACAACAAACAGAATAGAATATATAATAAACTTGAGATACATGTTGGGTTATAGTATTTAGTATATTGTGTTTAGTGTATGGTAAATGGTCATCCAAAAACTATAAACTAAACACCAACATCTAATAGTTTAATTCGTTTAAGATCTCATTTTCAATTTCGGTACTGTTCCAAATTTCATTGATGTTGTTGTGTTTTGCCATTACACGTTTCATTATTGCATCTTGTTTTTGTCCTGTTTTCCAAGCTTCGGAATAACGTATGTGGCTAAAAGTTACTTGACTGTACAAAGGCATCCATTTATCAGGATGTTTTTCTGAAAAATGAGCTTCAATTTTCTTTTGTAACAAAAATTGTGGGTCGGCAACAAAATCACGCATTACGTGATAATTGTGTAACGATAAATCTTGAACGCCGTCGCCATCAGGTTTACGCAATTGCTGATATTCTTCAAAAACAATGGGCCAATTTTCGTTGTGTTTTTTCATCAAATCCCACATTACGCTACAATCTTCAAAACCACAATTCATGCCTTGTCCGTAAAACGGAACTGTTGCATGAGCTGCGTCGCCCATTAATGCTGTTTTTCCATGTGTCCAAGGGTAGCAACGAATAATAGCTAATGATGATAAAGGGTGGTCTTCCCAAGCATCAGCAATTTCGGGCATCATGGTGTAAAAATCTGGAAAGGTTGTTTCAAAAAAAGTTTGAACTGCAGCTTTGTTGGTTAAACTTTCGAAAGAGTTTTCTCCTTTCATGGGCATAAAGAGGGTACAAGTGAACGAACCATCTTCGTTGGGTAGTGCAATCAACATAAATCTGCCTCTTGGCCAGATGTGTAAAGCATTTTTTTCTAATCGATAACTTCCATCAGCATTCGCTGGTAGTAAAATTTCGCGGTAACCATCTTCAATATAGTTTTGGCTAAATTGAAATCTATCTAAGGTTTGAAAAGAGTTATATCGGACAGCCGAAAAAGCTCCGTCAGCTGCAAAAATAATATCCGATTGGTATTCTTTTTTCTCACCTGATAAGGTTTCGGTATAAACTATACCTTGTTCGTGATTAACGTTGTAACACTTTTCGTTGTAAATGATTTCTGCATTACCATATTCTTCGGCAATGTCCATCATTTTAGCATTTACGCCACCTCTCGAAACCGAATAAATGGCTTGACCTTCTTTTCCGTAAGGTTGATAAGTTAATTTACCTTCCAAATCGTGCATAATTCTGCCTGTCATGGGTATAGCAATTTTTCGAATTTCATCACCAACCCCTACGTTGTCTAAAGCTCTCCAACCTCTATCGCTTAAAGCCAAGTTAATTGATTTTCCTGCTGAAATATCTGCTCGTCTAATATCTGGTCGGCGTTCAATTATTCGAACTTTATAGCCCGCTTTAGAAAGATATACTGCCCACAAAGAGCCTACTAATCCTGCACCTACAACTGTTGCTGTTTTCATATAATAGTTTATGAGTTTATCTGGTTAGAAGTTTATGAGTTATAAAGCGTTTTTTAGGATTTCTCCAAATTTATAAATATCAAGATAGCTATTGTAAAGCGGAACTGGTGCTAAACGAATAACATTGGGTTCTCTCCAATCGGAAATAACTCCTTTATCGAGTAACTTATTAAACAAGGCTTTTCCGTAACCATGCGCAACAATAGAAACCTGGCAACCTCTTTCTTCCCAATTTCTTGGAGTGATAATTTCGAGAGGTGGGTTTTGAGTGTTGAGTGATGAGTTGATATCGTCTACAATAAATTCAAGGTAACCTGATAACAATCGTTGTTTTTTTAACAATTTATCCATGCCAACTTCATCAAAAATATCAATGGCAGCTTTGTGAGCAGCCATAGTTAGTACAGGGGCATTACTCATTTGCCAAGCTTCGGCAGTTTTCATGGGTTTAAAACCTTTCTCCATTAAAAAACGCGTTTCTTTTTCTTGTCCCCACCAACCAGCAAACCTTATTAAATCAGTATTGTTACAATGGCGTTCGTGAACATAAATTCCAGAAACCCCTCCTGGACCAGAGTTTAAATATTTGTAAGAGCACCAACAAGCAAAATCAACATTCCAATCGTGTAGTTTTAACGCTATATTACCTGCTCCATGTGCTAGGTCAAAACCACAATTTGCACCCACTTTGTGTGCAGCTTCGGTAATGGCTTTCATATTAAAAACCTGACCCGTAAAATAGTTTACTCCGCCAATCATTACACAAGCAAGTGAATTTCCTGCTTGTTCTATTGCGGAAATAATGTCTTCGTGTCGGATGGTTTTTTCGCCATCTCTTGGAGCAACTTCAATCAATGCTTCATCAGGATTAAATCCAGCATTTTTCACTTGCATTTCTAACGCATATTGGTCGGAAGGAAAAGCTTTTGCTTCGCATACAATTTTAAAACGCTCTTTAGTTGGACGGTAAAACGAAACCATTAGCAAGTTTAAGTTAACAGTTAAATTGTTCATTACCACAACTTCGGTTGGAAGTGCTCCAACAATTTTTGAAATTGGTTTAGCAAATTGTTCGTGATATGAAAACCATGGATTTTTTGCATGGAAATGTCCTTCAACTCCCCATTTAGCCCAATCTTCGAGTTCCTGATTAATATATGCTGTGGTTGTTTTAGGCTGTAACCCTAATGAGTTTCCTGTAAAATATAAGGTTTCAATCCCATTAATTACAGGAATATGAAACTTACTTCTATAACTTTTCAATTCATCTTGCTCGTCTAATTTTTGAGCAAATTCAATCGTATTTTGGTAGTTCATTCAATCGTTTTTGGAGTACAAATATAATCAACTAAGTGGTAAGAAAAGGGTAAGAAAATTTGAAAGTTAAAAAGTCAAGTGTATTTATTCCACTTTTTATAAATCTAAAACAAGTTGTTTGGGTAACAATTGAAATGATTGTCGATGTAAATCTGTAATACCATGTTTTTTGATAGCTTCTCGATGAGCTTTTGTAGGATAACCTTTATTATTGTTCCAATCGTAAAAGGGGTGATTTAGATGAGCGTTATCCATAAATTCATCACGATAGGTTTTTGCTAAAATAGAAGCTGCAGCAATAGAAAGAAATTTACCATCACCTTTGATGATACACTCGTGGGGAATTTTTTTGTATGGTTTAAAACGATTGCCATCAATTAATAATAATTCGGGCTTTAATTTTAATGCATCAATTGCTCGGTGCATAGCTAAAAACGAGGCGTTTAAAATGTTGATTTCATCAATTTCATTGTTATCAACAACTCCAATACCAAAAGCGATGGCTTCTTTTTCAATTTCGAAACGGAGCAATTCACGTTTTTTTTCAGAAACCTGTTTAGAGTCGTTGAGTATCTTGTTTTTGTAATCTTTTGGAAAAACGACTGCGGCTGCATAAACGGGTCCAGCTAAACAACCTCTTCCTGCTTCGTCGCAGCCAGCTTCAATTAGTTTTTTTTGAAAATAACTCTTTAACATTTTATTAATTTGTCATTCTGAACTTGTCGAAGTATCTATTGTTTTTAGAATTGATTTCCACAATAAATCAGCAGTCTTATCCCAACTGAATTTTTTGGCTTGAACAATACTTTTTTCTGAAAGATTATGTCGTAAACAAGATTCATTCGCCATTCTAACCATGGCATTAGAAATATCGTCAATTGAAAAGGGGTCGACTAAAATTCCAGCATCTTCAACTACTTCGGGCATTGAGGTAATGTTTGATGTGATAACTGGAGTTCCACAGCTCATGGCTTCAACTAACGGAATACCAAAACCTTCAAAAATTGGGACATAAGTTAGTGCATAAGCCGATGCGGTTATTTTATACAGTTCATTTTCAGTAACTCTACCTGCAAAAATAATGTCCTCTTTATGATTCAGATTGTTTAATGTTTCTTCTATTTCTTTTGTCCACCACATTTTACGCCCAACAATTAATAGCTTTTTTGGTGATTTAGTCTTGATCTTAAAATCATCAAAAGCTTTAAACAAATTAATGAGATTTTTACGTGGATGTAAGGTACCTACAAATAAAAAGTAATCGTAACCAGCGGTATATTGTTCTTTTATTAACTTTTGTTCAGCAGTAGAAATTGGAATAAAATTTTCGTTTGGACCATTGTAAACCACATCAATTTTTGATTCATCAATTTTGTAGGTCCTACAAATATCAGATTTAGAAAACTCCGAAACAGTTGCAATTCGTGTAGCTTGTTGAGCAAATTTTGGAAAATATTTGCAATAGTAATTTCGCAACAGTTTTGGTAAATGCTCTGGGTGATGCTCAAAATTTAAATCGTGAATAACGGCTAATGTTTTGGTTTTAGTATTAAACGGAATCATTCCATCGGTTGCAACAAAAACATCAGGATTTAAGCTCTTTAATAGACGTTTTAATGAAAATTGATACCAAACCATATATAAAAAAGGATGTCTGGCTTGTGGTGAAATTACTTTAGCCGTAATGTTTTTTGCAAATAGAAATTCAGGTTGTGGAGTTCTATCGAAAATAAAAATAAATTCAGTGTCGGGGTGTGCTAAAACAATTTTTTTGAACGATTCGAAGGTGAATAAGCCGATTCCATCCATTTTATCCTTCAGCAACAATCGAGTATTTACAGCTATTTTCAAGAGTTAATTTTTAGCGAAAATAATAATATTGATTAAGATAAGTTATTTTTGTTGAAAATCAATTTACGTGCAACGCAAATTCATCGTCAATCTTGCTTTACTTCTGTTGCTTAATTTTTTAATTAAGCCATTTTGGATTTTCGGTATAGACCGTACTGTTCAAAACATGGTTCCATCAGAAGATTACGGAGTGTATTTTGCTTTATTTAACTTCTCGATGTTGTTTAGCATTTTGTTAGATTTAGGTTTAACCAACTACAACAACAAAAATATTGCTCAAAACAACCACATTCTTTCCAAATATTTTTCGGGGCTACTTACGTTTAAGTTTTTGTTGTCGGTAGTTTATTTTGTGGTAACTTTTGTTGTGGGGTATTTTGTTGGATATGATTCTGATAGGTTTATGATGTTATTGTTTTTGTCCATTAATCAATTTTTTATATCTCTTATATTGTTTATGCGATCAAATATATCAGGACTTCATTTGTTTGCTATGGATAGTGTACTTTCGGTATTAGATAAGGTGTTGATGATTGGCTTCTGTGGTATTTTATTGTGGGGAAATGTAATTGATGCTCCATTCTCTGTATTTCATTTTATATATGCTCAAACTCTTGCATATTTAATAACTGCTTCTATTGTATTCACCATCATTATTGTAAAAACAAAGTTGTTTAAGTTTCAATTAAACATTCCTTTTTTATTGGTAACACTCAAACAAACAATACCATATGCTTTTTTAGTATTAACCATGACTTTTTATTACAGGTTAGACGCTATTATGCTAGACTTGATGTTAGTAGATGGTGAGCAACAAGCAGCTATTTATGCTCAGGCGTATCGATTGCTTGACGCTTCTTCACAAATAGGGGTGTTGTTTGCCGGACTTTTATTGCCCATGTTTGCCTTAATGATTTATAAAAAAGAAAAATTAGATGATTTATTAAGGTTGTCGTTTTCCTTGCTTTTTATTCCTGCTTCAATTTTAGCAATTTTCTGCTTGTTTTATGGGGATGACATCATTGGCTTATTATACAGCCATTACAATCAGTCATCATCAAATGTATTGAGTATTTTGATGTTCTGCTTTGTGGCAATTTCAGGAACATACATTTATGGAACATTACTTACATCGAACGGAAGTTTAAAACAGTTAAATACCATTGCTGTTGTAGGTTTGTTTCTTAATCTATTGCTGAATTTTTGGCTAATTCCAACATATAAGGCAGAAGGCTCGGCCATTGCGAGTTTAATTACACAGTTTGTAATTCTTTTGGCTCAAATAGTTATTTGTAATAGAATGTTCAGTTTTACGATTAATTTAAAATATGTATTAAAAGTTGGTTTTTTGTTTTTGATGATAGTTTTGGTTGTTTTAGGATTAAAAAAATTCGACATTACATTGTTATATTCACTAATAACCATAATAATTGTATCTAGCAGTATTACGTTTCTTTTAAGAATTGTAAATGTTAAAGATTTAATGGGATTAATCAAAAACAGATAAAACATTGCTGATTGCTTTATGGACAATAAAAAATTGTATTTTTGGAGGTCTTAAAAATTAGGTGTAATACCGTGTTAAGTGAATAAAGAAAGCCAGAACATAAACAATGGTAACTTGGTTAGCCTCATTTCCAATAATAGAAAATTATTGTTAATAGTAGGGATGACAGCGGCCATAGTGTCGTTAGTTATTACGCTATTTATTAAGGATAAATATAAATCTACAGTTATTCTTTACCCTACCACTACAAATTCGATATCAAAAGCCATCATTGCAGAAAATATTTCAGGTAAAGATGATGTATTAAAGTTTGGAGAAGTTGAAGAAGCAGAACAACTTTTACAGATTTTAAATTCTGATGAAATTAAACACCGTATTATCGAGAAATACAATTTGATGAGACATTATTGTATTGACGAGGACGAACAATACAAGAACACAAAACTGTATGATAAGTTTAACGACAATATTACCTTTAAGTTAACTAAATATTTGGCTGTTGAAATATCTGTTTTAGATTACGATGCTGATACAGCAGCGTTTATTGCCAATGATATTGCTGTTTTTATGGATTCTGTAAAAAATAGAATGCAAAAAGATATCGCCATTCCTGCATTTAAAATTGTAGAGCAACGATACTTGAATCAAAAAGAGTTTATAAAATCGTTAGAAGATTCGTTAACTGCATTAAGAATTTTAGGTGTAATAGATTATGAATCTCAGGCTGAACGATTAACAGAACAATTAGCTATTGCTGTTTTACAAGGGAAATCATCAGCTATAGCAGCATTAGAAAATAGGCTTCATACATTATCAAAATATGGAGGAGCATATGTTTCAATTCGAGATCAATTGGAATTTGAAAAAAAGCAACTTACATCTTTACATACAAAATACGAAGAAGCTAAAGTTGATGCTGAAACCATTTTACAACACAAGTTTATCGTTAACAATGCCTTTCCTGCCGAGAAAAGTACTTACCCTATTCGTTGGTTAATTGTATTGGTATCGGTATTTTCTGTATTAATTTTAACCTTGCTGGTATTAATTGTTCAACAAAACTATAACTTATTAAAATAGCTGTTATGTCAGACTTAGCAAACATGAATAGTAATCTTTTCCAGATTGCATTAAAAAATAAAAAAATACTGATTATAGTTGGATTAGTAGCAGCTGTTTTATCGGTAATATTTTCATCAGCAACATTTATTAAGCCTAAGTTTAAATCACAGGCAATTGTTTATCCTTCTAATTTAGGTGAGTATTCAGAAGAAAGCCCAATTGAACAAATGATGCAGTGGTTTGAATCTAGAACGATAAAAGAAAACGTTATTAAAGAGTTTAACCTAGCAGAACATTATGATATTAAGCCCGAAGATAAGTTAGCTGATTATTATTTAATGTTAGAGTACGATGATAATGTAAAAATTAGTGAAACTAAGTATGAGTCGGCAGAGATTGTTGTAACAGATACAGATCCGGAGATTGCTTATAAAATGGTTAACAGTATTATTGAAAATGTAAATAAAGTTATCAGAGCTGAACATAAAAAAAGAGCTTTAGAAGATTTGATTACTGTAGAAACTCAATTTAATAGGATAAAATCTAATTTAGATTCTGTCTCAAGTGAATTAAAAAAAATCAGAAAAGAGTACCACATTATCAATTATAGCGTTCAATCTGAAGAAGTAATGCGAGGTTATTTAAGGACTTTTGATGGAGCAAGTAAAACATCATCAAATTATGATGAGATAATAAAATTGATGAATAATATAGAGGAAAAAGGTGGAGATTTTATTAATCTTGAACAGAGGGTTTATCATATTTTGGATGCTTACAAATACTGGGAAAGTGAATTTATAAAAGCAGATAAAACTTACCGAAGAGTTATGACTTACACAAACATTATAACTAAACCAGTAGTTTCCTATAAAAAAGTATATCCAATTCGTTGGTTAATAGTTGCTATTTCAACTTTTGGAGCCGTATTTTTTGCTTTTGTGGTTATTTTATTTCAAAATAAGATAAAAAAATAATAATTGTTAAATGCAATTAAGCCATATTACATTTACATTTTAAGCTTTTTTTTCATTGCTTTAAATAGTATTCTTATTATAAAAGAATTCTATTATTTGGCATTATTACCCGCCGCTTTAGCTATCGTGTTTTTAGCATTTTTTAATGTCGAAAAATTAATGTGGTTTATCGTTTTTACCACTCCGTTATCTTTAAATCTTGAAGATTTAGAATTAGGTGGTATAGGAATGTATTTGCCTACAGAACCCTTGATGTTTGGGGTGATGATTTTGTTTTTTCTAAAATTAATTTACGATAAAGGTTTTGATACTCGGATATTAAAACATCCTATTACTATTGCTGTTTTTATTTATTTGGGATGGATATTCTTAACCATTTTTACTAGTGAAATGCCAATAGTTTCTTTGAAGTTTTTGGTTTCTCGATTATGGTTTATTGTGTGTTTTTATTTTATAGGCACGCAATTGTTTTTAAAAGTGAACAATTACCGTATTTTTTACTGGGCTTATTTAATACCTTTTGCTGGAGTAATTACTTATGCTTCAATTCGGTTGGCATCGTATAACTTTGATGAAAAAGCAGCACATTGGGTAATGGAACCTTTTTATAAAGACCATACTTCTTATGGGGCAATTTTAGCAATGTTTCTTCCTATTACCTTTATTTTTATTGATTCATCAGAGAAATTTTATTTTAGGGTTGCCTCTTTTGTTGTTTTGGGAATAGTAACGTTGGGAACAATTTTATCCTATACAAGGGCAGCGTGGGTTAGTCTTGTAGCAGCATTGGTTTTATATTTTATTTACAAGTATAAAGTTAAGTTCAAATACTTATTTTATATAGGAGCAACAGCTATTGTATTAATAGCTTTAAATTGGACGTCAATAATGTTAAGTTTGGAACGTAACAATCAGGATTCATCTGCTGAACTAAGTGAACATGTTCAGTCTATTTCAAATGTATCGAGTGACGCTTCAAATAAGGAACGATTAAATAGATGGAATTCAGCATTTAGAATGTTTCAAGAACGACCAATATTTGGCTGGGGTCCAGGAACCTATGTGTTTCAATATGCGCCATTTCAGTCGTCAAAAGATAAAACCATTATAAGCACCAACGTTGGGAATAATGGAAATGCACATAGTGAATATATTGGTCCGTTAGCTGAAACTGGATTAATTGGAATGTTAACAGTATTTTTTCTTTTTGGAATGGTTTTCTATCGAGGGTCATTGCTTTATCACAAATTACCCAAAGGAAAAATTAAAACAGTTGTATTGTGTACGTTGTTAGGGTTATTTACTTATGTTGTACATGGCTTTTTAAATAACTATTTAGATACCGATAAAGCATCTGTACCGTTCTGGGGTTTTATAGCATTAATTGTAGCTATAGATGTTTATCATAAGGATAAAATACTACTTGAATCGAATACCAAGTAAGGCAATATCATCAGCAAAATCTTCCTCTCCTTTAAATAGCTCTAATCTTGAAAATACGGCATTAATGATTGTTTGAACTGAGCTTTCTTTTTCCAACAACATGGTTTGTTTTAGTGGCTTTAACCCAAACTCCTGTTTGTTTTTATCTATTTGCTCATTTATTCCATCTGTGTAACACATTAAAATAGAATCAGAAGGAACATACATGTTTTTTTCAGTTACTGATGGTAACTTTTTAAACATTCCAATTATGGTACAACCTTCATCTAACTCTAAAAATTTATGTCCAACAAGTAGGAGGGGAGGATTATGTCCCGCATTGATGTACTGTAGGTTTTGAGTCTGAATGTTATAACGACCAATAAAAGCAGTTATAAATTTTTCTCGTTTAGCAGTAGCTAAAATATTTTCGTTTAGTTCTGTAACCAATTCGGTTAATGAAGAGGTGCGCTTAATTAATGCCCTAAAACTTGCCTGAAAGTTGGACATAATTAAAGCAGCAGGAACACCTTTCCCAGAAACATCAGCTATGCAAAAAGCAATTTCGTCTCTGTTGAGTTGAATGAAATCGTAATAATCGCCACCCACTAAATGATGAGGTTGATATTTTGCACTTACCTCAATTTCATCGTTGTTCGGCAATTCATTAGGGAAAAGCATGGTTTGCATTTCAGATGCGAGTTCCATTTCTTTTTGAATTGCAATTTGATTTAAACTTTGTTTATACAACCGCTTGTTTTCAATGGCAACGATAATAATGTTGGTGAAAGTTTGAATAAAAGTAAGGTGCTTAATAATAGGGCTTACTTCTATTTTTTCATCAGCAAAATCGCCAATAAGTAAATAGGCTAAAGGATTTGATTTATGAAATACTGGGATAATGACATCAAAATCATCTAAGTTTGGGTTATTAAGCGAATTGGTGCTAACAATTTCGGTAACAGGTAACAAATCTCTCTTAGCATTAATAATCGAACAGGCAGTTCCTATACATAGTTCTTCATGCCATTCTTTACCATTAAAACTATACAAAAGCAGTTTGCCAATCTTTAATTCATCAATCAGCACCTCTTTATAAATGCTGAATAAATCGGCTTGAGGTAAATTGTTGTTAATACCTTTAGTAACTTCTAAAAGTTTGTTAAGTTTTAACTTACCAATGTCAATTCGTTTTTTAATATTTCTTGACGATTTTGCCATTTATTTTTTAAGTTCTTCAATTATTGAAGGTAATTGACGCATAAACGCTAACTCCTTTAATTTTTTTCTGGTTTCTTCTGCTGGACTACCAAAGTATGATTTTCCAGTCTCTAAATCCTTAGTGATACCTGATTGTGCTTGAACAACAACATTATCTCCAATAGTTATGTCGCTTGGTATCCCAGCCTGACCCCATAAAGTAACATTATTTCCAATAACGGAGCATCCAGCAATACCAACCTGAGATGCAATAATGCACATTTCCCCGATTATTGTATCATGACCAACTTGTACATGGTTGTCAATTTTGGTGTGTGCACCAATTGTTGTTGCACTTGTTACACCTTTATCAATGGTTGTACAAGCGCCAATTTCTACATTATCATGGATAATAACATTGCCTCCAGAGTTAAGTCTTTCCCTATGGTTACCTCTGTTTTTGTAGTAGAAGGCATGACCACCAATAACACTATTAGCCTGAATAATGACATTATTTCCAATCACACAATTGTCATATATTACTACATTTGGAAACAATAAACAATTGTCACCAATTTTAACATTGTTACCAAGCGTTACAGTTGAATGAATTTGACAATTTTTACCAATTTCAACTGATTCGGCAACAAGGCTTTTATTAAACTCAAATGGCGAAAAGAAATTAATTAAAAAATTAAAATCTCTAAAAGGGTCTTCAGAAAAAATTAATCCTTTTCCTTCTGGACAAGCTACTTTCTGATTAATAATTACCGTTGTAGCTTTCGAATTTAAAGCCTTGTCGTAATATTTTGGGTGATCAACAAAAACGATGTCGCCGTAGTCAACCATATGTATTTCATTAATGCCGGTAATGCTGTGGTTTGGATTTCCAATAAAATCGCAGTTCAGCAACTTAGCAACACTTTCTAATGTTTTAGGTGGAATTTTCATTGAGCAGATAATTTTTTACTAAAAGTAATATTTTATTTAAAATAAAAAGCCCTTACAACATTTGTTTGTAAGGGCTTTTTTATAATCAAATTGTAATGCTATTTATCTTCTTTTGATTTTTTTGCCATGTCGTACATAACTGGCGAAGCAATAAATAACGAAGAGTAAGTACCAACAACGATACCAATTAATAATGCAAAAGTAAATCCTCTAATTACTTCACCACCAAAAATAAAGATCATTAATAATACAAATATGGTACTTAACGAAGTATTTACAGTTCTACTTAATGTACTGTTTAATGCATCGTTAATTAATTCGTTTTCTGGACGTTTTTTAAACGCTCCTAAAAACTCTCTAATTCTATCAAATACAACCACGGTATCGTTAATCGAGTAACCAACCACCGTTAAAATTGCAGCAATAAAGGCTTGGTCAATTTCTAATGAGAATGGTAAAATACCGTAGAAAATAGAGAAAATAGCAAGGGTAATAATAACATCATGGAATAATGCTACTAAAGCACCTAAACCAAATTGCCATTTCTTAAATCTAAATACAATGTATAAGAAAATGATAAATAATGAGAATAATATAGACCAGAACGAAGATGTTTTAATATCGTTTGCAATGGTTGGTCCTACTTTTTGAGAACTCATTACCTCATATTTGGTATTTAAAGCACTTAAACCTTCATTTAATTTACCTTCAACAATATCATCAGCATTTTCGTCTTCACTGTCAATTAAATAGGTAGTAGTAATTTTTACCTGGTTATCATCACCATAAGTTTTTGTCTCTGGAGATGTAGCAAATAATTTTTCTAAACTTTTTGAGATATCAACTGTTGAAACAGGAGCATCAAAACGAACAACATATGAGCGACCACCTTTAAAATCGATACCTTGTTGTAAACCTCTTGTTACTAATGAACCAATACCAATAATTACAATTATACCTGAAAGAATATAGAATTTTTTACGGTTTGCGATAAAATCGAAGTTGATGTTTTTGAAAGCACCTTCAGTAAACTTAGTAGAAAATTTAAGTACTTTGTTTTTATCTAATTGAGACTCGAAAATTAAACGAGTAATAAAAATAGCTGTAAACAATGAAGTTGCGATACCAATTACCAGGGTTTTAGCAAATCCTTCAACTGGACCAGTACCAAAGAACCACAATACAAAACCTGTTAATAAGGTAGTAACATTCGAGTCAATAATTGATGAGTAAGCAAATTTATAACCGTCTGATACAGCTAAACGAATACCTTTACCAGCAGAAATTTCTTCTCTAATACGTTCGAAAATAAGTACGTTAGCATCTACCGACATACCAATGGTTAGGATGATACCAGCAATACCAGGTAAAGTAAGAGCAATTAATTGTGGCATTGAAGCCAATATTCCAAAAATAAAGAACATGTTTGCTAATAAAGCAATTACAGAGGCGATACCTGCTTTAGAGTAATAGAATACCATGTATGCCAATACAACTAACAATGCAATAATAAAAGATGACATTCCTTTATTAATAGACTCTTGACCTAAAGTTGGACCAACAACATTCTCTTCAATGATTTTTGCAGGAGCAGGCAATTTACCAGCTTTTAAGATGTTTGCAATTAATTTTGCTTCTTCAATATCAAAGTTACCTGAGATGTTTGATTGACCACCAGCAATTTCACTTTGAACTGTTGGGTAAGAATAAACTAACTCGTCAAGTGCAATGGCAACTGATTTTCCAATGTTATCAGCAGTAATTCTTTTCCATTTGTTAGCACCTTCTCCATTCATGGTCATATCAATTCTTGGAGCGCCACTAAATTGGTCAAACTGTTGAGAAGCGTCAACTATAACATCGCCTTCTAATACAGCTTTACCTTCTCTGTTGTCAACTTTAATAGCAATTAATTGTAAAAATCTACCTTCATCATCGTAAGGTTTTGCTGTCCATAAAAATTTAATTCTTGGAGGAAACAAGCCTTTAACTTCAGGTTTTGCTAAAAATGAATTTACTTTACCAGTATCTTTAATTGCAACATAACCAACAACTGGTCCTTGTCCAGGAAAATATTGTCCTTTTTCGTCTTGGAAAATTGCAGGACGCATAATTGCAAACAAAGGGTGTTCTTTTGCATATTCTTCAAAAGATTGTTCAGCAGCAGCATTTGTTGCAGAGGTGTCTTTTGTTTTGGCTCCTGATTCGATTTTATCTAATAAAGAAGCAGTTTCTTCTTTTGTAGTATCTGCTACAACAGCAGAAGTAGTATCTGTGTTTGCAGCCAAAGTTGAATCGGTTACAGTTGAATCGGTTTTAGAAGTTAATTTGTTTGCTGCACCTAATAATTCATCAGCTTGAGCTAACATTGGATAGATTTCTTGGTTTTCGTAAGTTAACCAAAACTCTAATTTAGCCGTACCTTGTAACAACTGACGAACTCTTTCTTTGTTTTTTACACCTGGTAATTCAACCAAAATACGGTCGGAACCAGTTAATTTTTGAATGTTTGGTTGAGCTGCACCAAATAAACCAATTCTCGTTCTTAATACATTAAAAGAACGATCAATAGCATCATCAGCTTCTTCTTTAATAAAAGCTAAAACTTCTTCGTTTGTAGCATTAGGAGATAACTTCTCTTTATTATCTAAAGTATAGAATACTGAAGATAATTTTCCGTTTGGATTTTTCTTTTGATATTCTTGACCGAATAAGGTTACAAAATCGGCTTGTGTAACTTGTTGCTCTTTTTTAGCATCAATAATAGCTTGATTAAAAGCGTTATCTTTACTAAACGAAGCCAAAGCTTTTACTACTTCATCAATTTGTACCTCCAGGGTAACGTTCATACCACCTTTTAAGTCCAAACCAAGATTTAGCATTTTAGTTCTTAATTCACCATAAGTATAACCAATTACTGGATACACTTCCTCTGATGACATCGAGTCTAAATAAGCAAATTCTAAATCTGAATTTCCGTTTGAGTATTCTTTAGCGTCGCTTTCAACACTATTTGCAACAAATGTTAACGATAATGAATACAATGCTGCAATAGCAAATAATACTGTAAATGTGGTTAATAATCCTTTGTTTTGCATTTTATCTGATATATATTATTTCTTAATTTTATAAGCCTGCAAATATAGAATTTCAAAAGATATTTATCAATATAAAGTATAATTACTTTTATAATTACTGCTAAGCCAATAAATTCAGTATCTTTGGGCTAATATAAAGGGCTTCTAGTATGTTTCATAAAATTATTTGCACCGTTTTTTTAGTGTCATTATTCGTAAATCCTTTAATGGCTCAAGATTATTTTGAACGAAATACTAGTGTTCAAGTTTACGACCAAGTTAACAATCAATACACCCATCCTTGGGTTGGAGGTTTTAATCATGTTCAGGTTTCTGAAATAGACTTGAATTTAGATGGTAAAAATGATTTATTGACATTCGATAGAGCTGGTAATAAAATATCAACATTTATCAATCAAGGAGTAGCATCTACAATAGCTTACACGTTTGCGCCACAATATAAAGACAGTTTGCCTAAACTACACGATTGGGTATTGTTTCGTGATTATAATTTTGATGGTAAGATGGATATTTTTACATACTCAACTGGCGGCGCAGCAGTTTATAAAAATACTTCAACAACATCGTTGAGTTTTCAGTTGGTTACTAATTTGATTTATTCTGATTATTTACCAGATGACCCTACTAACAATCCAATTAATTTATACATCAGTTCAACCGATATTCCTGCTATTGATGATATTGATGGTGATGGTGATTTGGATATTTTAACCTTTAGTATTTTGGGTACTTATGTGGAGTATCATAAAAATTTATCGAAAGAAAAATTTGGAACAGCTGATAGTTTAGTTTTTGAATTATCGAATAAATGTTGGGGCTTCTTTGCCGAAAACTTATCAAACAATAGTGTAACACTTAATGATACGTGTAATTTTAATATTTCTAATCCACAGCGATTAGCATTGATGAACAACTTGCTTGAACAAGAAAGTTATGCAGCAAAAAAACATAGTGGTTCTACATTGTTAACGCTTGATTTAGACAACAATAATTCAAAAGAACTTATTCTTGGCGATGTGTCTTTTAACAATTTAACGGCGCTTTATAATGCTGATATCACACCTAATTTTACAGCTTCTTACATGAGCTTCGAAGACCAAAATTTCCCATCAAATAATTCATCTACCATAGCTGTTGATATGGATATATTCCCTGCGGGTTATTATTTGGATGTAAATAATGATAATGTAAGGGATTTGTTGGTAACGAATAATTGTTACTCTGGTTGTGAAAATACCAAGAGTTTTTGGTTGTATTTAAATAATGGAACTAACAGTCTGCCTGATTTTGTTTTCCAAAAAAACAATTTTTTGCAAGCAGATATGATTGAATTGGGAGAAGGAGCTCATCCTGTTTTTTTTGATTATGATGGTGATGGTTTGCTTGATATGGTAGTTGGAAATTATGGTAAATATGATAAATCTTTGCCGTCACTTTATACATCGTTCTTATCGGTTTATAAAAATATTGGAACTGCTACAAGCCCAGCATTTAAACTAATCGAAGAAGATTTAGCAGGGATTTCGACGTTGAATCTTGATTTAGTATCAAATAAACCTGTACTAGGAATTTATCCAACATTTGGTGATTTAGACAATGATGGTGATAAAGACATGATTATAGGTGATTATTTTGGTAACTTACATTATTTTATAAATACTGCTGGAGCTGGAAATACTGCAAATTTTGTGTTGTCACAACCAAAATATCAATCGATTGATGTAGGGAATTTTGCTACGCCTCAGTTGATTGATTTAAACCGAGATGGTAAATTGGATATGGTAATAGGTAAGGAAAATGGTTATTTTTCATATTATCAAAACTCAGGAACATTAACTGTTCCAAGTTTTACAAAAATAACCGATTCGTTGGGTAGAGTATCTACCTTACATCCTACCTTTTTTAAAGGAAATAGTGTGCCTTGTGTAATTGATGTTGCAGGTTCTTATACCATGTTTGCTGGCTCAGCGAGTGGTAATATTTTTAAATTTGGGAACATTGATGGGAATTTGTCAGGGACTTTTAGCAGGCTAGATACCAACTTCTTAAAAATTAATGAAGGAACAAATTCTTCCATTTTTATATCAAATATCAATAACGATTTGTTTAAGGATATGATTATTGGAAATCAGGCTGGAGGAGTAGCATTTTTTGAAGGAAAACAACCTATTATTTCTGTTGATGAAATTGAAAAAATCACTAACATAAGTATATATCCTAATCCAACAAAAGAGCATGTTTTTATCAATTTAGAAACTAATTCTATTCAAAACGCTTCAATTGATGTTTTTGATTTGTTAGGCAATGCCATTATAAGTCAGCAAGTTAATCAGCAATTGGTTCAAATTAATACCAACAATATTCCTCAAGGAATTTATTTAATAAAATTTACCAATGAAATCGGTAGTATAGTGTTTAAGTTGGTAAAAAATTAATGTAAGATGGATTTTACTTTAAGAAAATGGAGTAAAGAGGATTTGTCGAGTTTAGTAAAACACGCTAACAACTATAACATTGCTAAAAACCTAACTAATTTATTTCCGCACCCCTATACCAAAGCTGACGGTGAAGCATTTATTGAAAAAGTAACAGGAATGAATGCTCCTTTAATTTTAGCAATTGATATTAATGGTGAAGCTGTTGGAGGTATTGGTTTGCATCCTCAATCCGATATTCATATAAAAAATGCAGAGTTGGGTTACTGGTTAGCTGAATCATATTGGGGTAAAGGAATTGTTACCAAAGCAATTGAACAAATTGCTATAAAGGGCTTTAATGAACTTGATATCAATAGAATTTTTGCTCGACCTTTTGGAACCAATATTGGTTCTCAACGTGTTTTAGAAAAAGCGGGTTTTAAGTTAGAAGGTAAGTTCGAAAAAACCATTTTTAAAAATGGAGAATATGTCGACGAACTTATTTATGCTGTTAGAAGAAAATAAGGTTACTTAACAATTTCAGTAATAATTATATAAGTACCCATTCTGCTTTGAGCATAAGCAGGGTCGTCGTTACAATGATCCCACATGCCGTCTTTAATTTCCATTTTAACTTTTATTCCCGAATTTATGTATGGTTTCAAATCTTCTAAAGTAACCTTGCTTTCACAAATTTTTATGAAATAATCTTGAATAGAACATTGTAGATAAAGTTCTTTGTATTCAGTTACTTTTCCGCCTTTGTTTACAAATTCTTTTTCGATTAAAACACATGAAGTGTATGGTGATTTTGGGTCTTTTAATCTAGGTTGCTCTATAGGTTTTTCAACCACTTTACAAGAAGTAAATAGTAGGATAGATAAAAATACAACTAGATTTTTCATAAATAACACTTAAGGTTTAAAAATACCCGATGTTTTAATCTGTCTTTTTCCCTTTTCGTTTTCTACATAACTGAATGTTGCTATCCAAACATCAATTTCAATTTTCCAGGTGTTATCGTCTTGTAATTTGCCTTTTATAAAACCTTTAAATGGTTTTTCTCCTGTAAAGTCTTTCAAGCCTCCAGAATAACTATAGTTCATTTTAACAGCGCTTAATCCTTCGTTTCTGAATTCAAATGAATCTTTCACATTTTGTATAACCATGGATAAACTTGTTTCGCTTTCGCTACAACCAATATTTTTATCTCCGAAACTTTTGATGTCTTGACGGAAAACAATAAAATTTTCGTTTTGACTATACGTGTTTTCTATAATAGGTTCTTTGTTTACTTCAGGAGGAGACTGGCTGATTGCTGTTTCTGTATCAATAAGTTCTTCTTCGTTTGCTGTATGCTCAATGTACTTACATGAACCATCTTTATAAATTCGTAATTCATAATGCCCTTTAGCAGTACCTCCAATATTTGGAATTTGATATGTTTTTACATCCAACCATTTTGGACCAGGATGATCCATTCCACCTATAATTTCAATTTCTTGATTTACTTTTTTAGAGATACTTTTAGAGCCATCTTTATAGTTTATGATGTATCCAATAAAAAAACCTTCTTCGCTATTGATAAGCACCTCCCAACTACCATCTGGACTAACATTTTCGGCGTAAACTATGGTGTCTTCTTCTGTGGTATTAACAGTTGTAGCACTTTTTTCTTTTAAAACATTATTTTTCGCATCAAAAAATTCAGTACTAGGCTCGTTGTTACAAGCTAGTATTGTTAGTAAGGTGCAAAAAAGTAGTAGTTGTTTCATTTGAATTTCGAACCAAAGTTAGTGCCATTTTATCAATACGTAAATTAATTTATTTAGTTTTTTCGTATTTGTTAATATTATTAGGATGGATGACTGATTGTGTTTGTTAATTCAATTCCAAGTTGTGTTATAAATGTAGGGCTAAATTAGCACACAAATAAAAATTTCACTAAGTGGTGATTCACCAAGTAGTGAAAAAAAATATTTTTATTATCGACAGATTATTTTTTAAGGGGTTAATTCGTAGCTTTGCTTCCACTTATGAAAACACAAGATTGTAATATGACTAAAAGATGCTATATGGGAATAGCTTCGGGTAATCTATTATAATTTTATAAAACATAAATTATACCTTATTACCCAGCAAATGCTGGGTTTTTTATTTTACAATGGTTTTAAAACTGATTAATTCATATCAAAACTCGTTCAAAGGCTTGTCGGTACAAGTTTGGTGGCTGTCGTTAATTACTTTAATTAATCGTGCGGGTACTATGGTTATACCGTTTATGTCGTTGTACTTAACCGAAAACTTAAAGTTTACCTTGAGTCATGTTGGTTGGGTAATGACTGCTTTTGGTTTGGGTTCGGTTTGTGGCGCATGGCTAGGAGGGAAGCTCTCCAACAAATTTGGCTTTTATAAGGTAATGTTTTGGAGTTTGTTTCTGTCGGGCTTTATGTTTGTTGGACTGCAATACATTACTTCATTTGAGGGGATTTGTGCCGCAATATTCTTTTTGATGTTGGTTGCAGATACCTTTCGTCCAGCTTTATTTGTTGCTGTAGCAGCATACGCAAAACCTGAAAATCGTACCAGAGCAGTTACTTTAATTCGTTTGGCAATAAACTTAGGTTTTTCAATGGGACCAGCCGTTGGTGGTTTTATCATTTTTGGAATGGGTTACAACGGTTTGTTTTGGATAGATGGTATTACTTGTATTTTGGCAGGATTGCTTTTTGTGTATGTATTGAGCGAGCGTAATGCAGCTAACAAGATAAAGGAAGAAGAAGTTGGCGTAAAAGGTTCTCCATATAAGGATAAAGCTTATTTGGTTTTTTTAGGAGCGTTGTTGCTCATTGGGTTTACTTTTTTACAGTATTTTTCAACCATACCTTTGTATTACAACGATGTGCATCACTTGAGTGAGAAAGAAATAGGATGGCTAATGTCGTTAAACGGAATTTTAATTTTTGTGTTTGAAATGCCTTTGGTGAGCTTTTTTGAAAACGAACGATTTTCGCGTTACCGAATATTGGCAGGAAGTACCATGTTGTTTTCGTTAAGTTTCTTTGTATTAAACATGACTGGATGGGTGGGGATTTTATCGGTAGGGATGATATTGATGTCTTACGGAGAAATGTTGAATTTCCCATTTTTAAACTCGTTTGCAATGGGTAGAGCTGCAAAGTTTAACAACCAGGGCGATTATATGGCATTGTTTACCATGAGTTTTTCTATTGCACATATTTTTGCACACAATACTGGTATGCAACTCATTGCTCATTTTGGGTATGAGTTTACTTGGTACATTATGGGAGCAATGCTGCTGGTTTCGTTATTGTTTTTGGTTTGGTTAAGAAATATTATCAGAAAAGAGGAGGCTTAGTTTTTACGGTGTCTGTTTATGGATTGTTCGGCTTCCTCTTCTTTTTCTTTTTTCCACGATTCACAAACAACTTCTAAGTCGCAGAGGCTACCATTACGACTTAAATCGTAAGCCGCTTCTTTAGCTTGTTCTTCTAGTCGGGTATTATCGCCTCCACAACCTTCAAAAGTGTTGAGTACTTCACCAGTGCTTTTATTAATAACTTGACATTTTTTACATTGATTAGGCAATACTGCCCCATTAAACATATTAGCACATGATGCTAATAGTAATCCAAGTAAAATGATGATAAGGTATTTCATAGAAATGATATTTTAGTCGTTTATTTTTTAATTAAGGTATATTGATAAAAGTCTGATGTTGCGTCGTATGAAATATAAGGGATAAGTTTTTGCTTATATTTTTTATTCTTAGAATTTTGCTTGTATAATCTAACTTCACATGGAAATAAATACCCAAACAAATTTGTGCCACTATTATGTGTGTTTAAGATTACTTTTTTAGAATAATAACCTTTAACGCTATATACAATTTCGTACGTGTAATTGTACCTAAAGTGAAATACTGTAAACTGATGTATGGGTTTATTAATATACGATACTCTTTTTTCTTTAACAGTTATCGTTATTACATATTCTTCAAGGTTTTTAACTTGTGCATAAACGGTATCTTCACCATTAATCTCATCTACAAGCATTAATTCGGTTTGTAACATTACTTCATCGCCTTCATAACCAAGTGTATCAAAGGTACTTATGTCGTTAGTGTCCCAAACAAAGCGAACAGAAGAGTTGTCTTGCGAAAATGCTATTGTTCTATAAATCATTATAGCGAAAATGACAAGGTATTTTTTCATTGCACGGAAATTATAGAATAAATGTAACTAAAAATAGAAAATGAGGATTACAATTTAGTAAAGAAACTATTATAAGGTTGCTTTTTTTATTTAACTTTAAATTGATGAAAATTAAAAACAATTAATTTTTATACCAACGTTTGTGTTCTCACAAACGAGTAACACGTAGAGACGGATGATTATCCGTCTTTTTTCAAACAATATTTTAGACGGACAATCGTCCGTCTCTACTTTTGTTCCGTTTCAGTACCGTGATTTCGTGCTTGATATGGAATCTGTTTTTGTTATGGGTAAATCACGAGTTACGTTTTACTAAACTCGCGATAGCGGAGGGATAAATCTTTTTTAGGATTGTAGATATTAAAATTAGAAGATCTCTCCACAAGGTCGAGATGACAAAAAAAGCAAGTTTTGTGGTATTTCAATAATCTACATCTAAAGATTGCGGATAAAATTTCGTTCCTTCATTTTTCCGCAATGATGATTTTATTAATTAACTTTAAATCGATGATAATTAAATTTGATATTCAATGAGTTGGGGAGGAAGTGTAGCAGCAATGATTGCTACAATAAAAAACAATAGGGCTATTCTAGGTAATAGAAGAGCGTACTTTAAGGCTAAAGCTAAATTGACTATGGCTTCTGAGAAGTTGAAAATTAACTTCCATCAAGCAACCAAAGAAGAGTTACGAGCAGTGAGAGAAAAGGTAAGAAAGCAAAACTTGATAGATAGACTGAAGGCGTTAATTATTCTATTTATTATAAGTCCCTTTATTGTTTTTTGTTGCTATAAGTTTTGGCCAGTAATTGAAGCTGAATTACCTGTAAATGAAGGGAAACTACTTATGAAATATTATGAAAATATTAAAGAAGGTGATCGTTATTTAAAAAACATGCAATTTGATAATGCAATAATAATGTACGAGAGGGCAGATGAAATATTATCAAAAACTGAAGTTGGTAATTATAGATTTGCTTTAGCATATACTTATCAGTGCATATACCAAAATAAAGGTTGTAAGGACATTGATTGGTACATTCATAGTATTAGTAAAACTAAACATGATAAATTATATAAAGCTCTTCTTAATTCGAATAAATTGAATACTACCAAAGACACGATTTTGACTAGTCAGAGTGAAAATTACGAGAGTGTTTTTGACCAATTTTTTGAAAAAAAAATGAAGAAATAGTATATATAATAACACTAATTCTTTTGATGAAATTTAAAAATAATTGCCAGCAACGGCTTGTTGCTACATATTCCTCCTATACTGTCCACCAACCATAAATAAGGCGTTGGTAATTTGCCCTAAGCTACCCCAAGCCACCGCGAGTTTTTAACTCGTGGTAAATATTATAATAACAAATAAAAACCTTTATTTCATTTATATCTAAAAACACACCTCTGATGTTGTATTCTTGCTGCAAATTGCAGCTTCGAACAACATCTTTCTCCTCTCAAGAGGAGAAAAGAGTAGTATTGAATTGGCTTGTGTGTTGGAAGTCCCCCTCCTTCGGAGGGGTTAGGGGAGGCTCCTACATGTTTCTTCTATACTGTCCGCCCACCATAAACAAGGCATTGGTAATTTGCCCCAAACTACAATATTTGCTGGCTTCCATTAAGTGCTCAAAAATGTTTTTGTTGTTAATGGCAGCTTGTTGTACTTTCTCCAGCTCTTCAGCAACTTTGTTGGCGTTGCCTTTGTGCAATTCACTCAACATGCTTATCTGGTATTGTTTTTCCTCTTCGGTAGCACGTATTACCTCTTTTGGTAAAACTGTTGGTGAGCCTTTGCTGCTCAAAAAGGTATTTACTCCAATAATAGGGAACTCGCCGTTGTGTTTTAAGGTTTCGTAATACAAGCTTTCTTCTTGTATTTTGCTACGTTGGTACATGGTTTCCATGGCACCTAATACACCACCACGTTCGTTAATACGGTCAAATTCGGTAAGTACAGCTTCTTCTACCAAGTCGGTTAGTTCTTCAATTATAAACGAGCCTTGTAAAGGGTTTTCGTTCTTCGCCAACCCTAACTCACGGTTTATAATTAATTGTATCGCCATGGCACGTCTAACACTTTCTTCTGTAGGTGTGGTAATGGCTTCGTCGTAAGCATTGGTGTGTAGTGAGTTACAGTTGTCGTAAATCGCATACAAAGCTTGTAGGGTTGTTCTAATGTCGTTAAAATCAATTTCCTGGGCATGTAAACTACGTCCGCTGGTTTGTATGTGGTATTTTAACATTTGCGAACGAGCATCGGCACCGTATTTTTTTGCCATCGCTTTTGCCCAAATTCTTCTGGCAACACGTCCAATAACTGCATATTCAGGATCAATACCGTTGCTAAAGAAAAACGAAAGGTTTGGTCCAAAGGCGTTGATGTCCATACCTCGGCTTAAGTAGTACTCTACATAAGTGAAACCGTTGGCTAAAGTTAATGCCAATTGGGTAATTGGGTTGGCACCTGCCTCAGCAATGTGGTAACCCGAAATAGAAACCGAGTAAAAATTACGTACGCTTTTGGCAATAAAGTATTCTTGAACATCGCCCATTAAACGTAAGGCAAATTCGGTAGAAAATATACACGTATTTTGTGCTTGGTCTTCTTTTAAAATATCGGCTTGTACAGTTCCTCTAACAATAGCAAGTGTTTCTGCTTTAATTTTGTTGTACACATCGGCAGGCAACACTTGGTCGCCAGTAACTCCCAACAACATTAAACCTAAACCGTTGTTACCCTCAGGCAATCCGCCTTGGTACGATGGTCGTTTAACGCCTTTGGTCTTGTATATGGCTTCTATTTTAGCTTCAATTTCTTTTTCTAAGCCATGTTCTTTGATGTATTTCTCACAATTTTGATCGATGGCAGCATTCATAAAAAAGGCCAACAACATTGGTGCTGGTCCGTTTATGGTCATGCTTACCGAAGTCATGTGGTGCGATAAATCAAAACCCGAATAGAGTTTTTTTAAATCGTCTAAACAACAAATGGAAACACCAGCATTACCAATTTTGCCGTAAATGTCTGGTCGTAAATCGGGGTCGTTACCGTAAAGTGTTACCGAATCAAAAGCAGTTGAAAGTCGTTTGGCAGGCATACCAATACTTACATAGTGGAAACGTTTATTGGTTCGTTCAGGACCACCTTCACCAGCAAACATACGGGTTGGGTCTTCGCCTTCACGTTTAAACGGAAACAAACCTGCAGTATAAGGAAATTCGCCAGGAACATTTTCTTGTAAACTCCAACGTAACACATCGCCCCAACCTTTGTACTTTGGTAAAGCCACTTTGGGTATTTGTAAATGCGATAAACTTTCTGAATGCGTTTCAATGCTTAGTTCCTTATCACGTACTTTAAATTTGTAAACGGGGCTTTTGTATTTTTCAACTTTAGTGCTCCAGTTCTCAATAATTAACCAGTTTTTTGGGTCGAGGTTTA
>JACJZD010000008.1 GCA_020635795.1 Flavobacteriales bacterium | reverse complement strand
TTTTATGATATTTGATAGATGGGGAGAAAAGTTGTTTGAGACCAACAAACTGTTCGAACCTTGGGATGGGACGTACAAAGGTAATAAAGTACCTGGAGATGTGTATGTATGGAAATTATTCTTTAAAGATTACAACGACAAAAAACACGAAAAAATAGGACATGTTACTATTATTCAGTAGGGTTAGACAACCAAACAAACAAGAATGACGTCTTGAGTATAGCATTAACATTTGAGTGTTGAAATTTTATTCGATGTTTGTTAGTTAACTTGTTAAAACAGTTAACTTTGTATAATCTATGAAGGATCATGTTTTTAATAATAAAGTACGTAAATCATTAATAAATGGTGTAGAAAGTATTAATGATTTGCGCGATTTGGAGTATAAAGGCGTTGAGTTAACGCCTCAACAATGGTTAGCATTAAAAAATTTTGATAGATATAGAATTAACCAATTAAATAGTCAACCTTCGGAGCAAAAATTTCATAAAAAATATTTACAATTACAAGTGATGGCGAATTTAACGCCTTATGAAGAGTTTCTTAAAGAAGAATATTACATTTAACTTACAATTTATGAAAAAATTAATTTCACTTTATGCTTGCATTTTAATTGCATCTGTAACAATAGCTCAGCCTATTTTAACCAATTCCAATTTTATTTATACGTATCCTGACTCTGTAGTTTATATTGTTGCTGATTCAAGTTCTGTTTTAGATACAACAACAGGCGCGAATGTCATTTTTGATTACACAAAATTAAGAACGTATGGATTAACCCAGACAGGGTATTACGTTAATCCAGCCTTAACATCTGGAGCAAGTGATTTTCCTACCGCAAACTTAGCTGAAAATTCTAGTGTTTCAACTCAAAATTATATATATACACTCAATAGTACAGATAGTGTTACTAATTTAGGTTTTATTGCAAATGTTACTGGTTTTGGATTAACTACTGCTAAATACAATGTTAATCCAGAGGTCGTTATGAAATTTCCATTTTCTTATGGTAATAGCTACACAGATAATTATGCAGGCTCTTTTTCTGCAAATGTAGCTCTAGTAGGATTGGTAACAACTAATGCAACAGGGTCGGTTACAATTCAGGCAGACGCTTGGGGAACTTTAATTTTTTCTAGCACATTGTCGATAGATTCGGTAATTAGAGTGAAACGAGTAGAAAGTATGGTTACAGATCCAATTATATTATCTCCTTTACCAAATATACCTCCAATAACAGTAAATGCTACAATGATTAGTTATTATAAACCAAGTGTTAGTAAAGCACCAATTCTTTCGTTTGTATATGGCTCTTATACCCAAAATGGTACAGTAATAGATTCTACAAGTTCTGTAGTTTCAAAATATCCTATTGCGTTTGTTTCTGTTGACGAGATTAATACATTTTCATCTATTCAATTATATCCAAACCCTACTAATAATGTTGCAACATTATTGATTGAAGCAGAAAAGGCTGCAGATGTAAATGTGAATCTACTTAATTCATTAGGACAACAAGTTTTACAAATAACAAACTCTAAAACAATTGTTGGAAAAAACCAATTCTTAATTGATACGTCTAAAATACCGTCAGGTATTTATTTTGTAACGATAAATGTAGATGGAAAAATGACAAGTTCGAGAAAATTAGTAGTTGAATAAACGGAATATTGCTTTTTATGATGACTATCATAAAAATAGCGTCAAACTAAAAAATATACATTCAATTTATCTCAATAAATTTTATACTTAATGTAGAATATCTACATTTGCCATTGATTAAAAAAATACATTATGGCAGACGATAGATTTCAAGCTCCAGACTATTACAATTTAGATGAATTGTTAACTGATGAGCATAAATTAATTAGAGATACAGTAAGAGCATGGATAAAAAAAGATGTTTCTCCAATCATTGAGGAATATGCTCAAAAAGCTCAGTTTCCTAAACAAATTATACCAGGTTTAGCAGAAGTTGGTGGTTTTGGACCTTATATTCCTGCGGAATATGGTGGGCCAGGTTTAGATCAGATTTCTTATGGCTTAATTATGCAAGAATTAGAACGTTGTGATTCAGGTGTGCGTTCTACTTCTTCTGTACAAAGTAGTTTGGTAATGTATCCTATTTGGAAATATGGAAACGAAGAACAACGAATGAGATTTTTACCAAAATTAGCTACTGGTGAGTTTATGGGATGTTTTGGGTTAACTGAACCTGATCATGGTTCAAACCCTGGAGGAATGGTAACTAATTTTAAGGATATGGGCGATCATTACCTATTAAATGGTGCCAAAATGTGGATTACCAATGCTCCTATTGCTGATGTTGCTGTGGTTTGGGCAAAAGACGAAAGAGGAAGAATACATGGCTTATTGGTTGAAAGAGGAATGGAAGGGTTTACCACTCCAGAAACTCACGATAAATGGTCGTTAAGAGCGTCAATTACAGGAGAGTTGGTTTTTGATAATGTTAAAGTTCCAAAAGCTAACTTATTACCAAATAAATCTGGATTAGGAGCTCCGCTTGGTTGTTTAGATTCAGCTCGTTATGGAATTGCTTGGGGAGCTATTGGTGCAGCGATGGATTGTTATGATTCGGCATTAAGGTATTCAAAAGAAAGAATACAATTTGGTGTGCCAATTGCATCATTTCAATTAACACAAAAGAAATTGGCTGAAATGATAACTGAAATTACCAAAGCACAGTTGTTAACATGGCGATTAGGAGTTTTACGTAATGAAGGTAAAGCAACATCTGCACAAATATCTATGGCCAAAAGAAACAATGTTGATATGGCTATAAAAATTGCTAGAGAGGCTCGCCAAATACATGGTGGAATGGGTATTACTGGTGAATATTCAATTATGCGCCACATGGCAAATTTAGAATCAGTAATTACTTACGAAGGAACACATGATATCCATTTGTTAATTACTGGTATGGATGTAACGGGTATTAGTGCTTTTAAAAATGACGGAACTCAGTTTTAATAAAAGTAATAAAAGGTAAAAAGAAAGGCGACAAATTTTTGTCGCCTTTCTTTTTAAAATATCATGTATTCTTGAGGGTTTAAAGGTATTCCATTATACCATAATTCAAAATGAAGGTGTGGACCAGAAGATAATTCACCAGTATTACCTACAATAGCAATAACATCTCCTGCTTTAACTTTGTCGCCTTGTTTTTTATGCAAAACGGAGTTGTGTTTGTAAATAGATATTAAATTACTGCTGTGTTGTATTTGTATAACATATCCAGTTTCTGCAGTCCATTCTGCAAAAATAACGGTACCATCTAATGTCGCTTTAATGGCTTCGTTTTTTGGTGCAACTAAATCTACTCCAAAATGTAATTTTTTAGCATCAAAAACTTCTGTAACGATACCTTTTAAAGGACTAAAGAAAATAAAATTACTAATACTGCCAGGTGTTTTTCCTGCTGTTTTGAACAAGTTATATTTTTCTTCGGTTTCAATCATCACCCTCAATACTGAATCTTGTGGAATTTTCTTGTTTACTATGTTTTTATAATTCACAGTAGTATCTACAACAACAGAATCATTCATCACTAAAGGTTCACCTTGTATAACGCGATTAATATTTTCTAGGTACTGTTCGCGTTGTTTTAATACCAATTCTAATGAGTCAATTTTCAAAGTGTTTTCAATACCCGTTTTACGAATTTTTACATCAGTATAACCAGGAATAAACTCTCGTAAAGGGGTAAAAGCAATCAAAACAGTTACAAGTGTAATCAGTAATAAAGAGCCAACTCCAAAAGCAGTAAATACATTTAATTGAGACAATTTGAAATTCAACTTCTCTTCAAATGTTTCGTCATTTAAAATAACAAATCTGTACTTATGTTTTAGTTTCTGAAACTTTTTAGGTTTCTTATCTGGAACTGCCATTTCTACTAATTATTATTGCAAATATACTTTTTTAGCTTGTTAACTTATTACAATACACTTAGAATAAGCTATTCTTTAAAAATATTTCAAGTAAATAAGTATTTTAGCGGATTAATTAATAATAAAGAGCAAAAATTTAAGTTATTGTTCCATTCGATTTGAAATTTACGTTCAACATAAAATTCGTTATTGCAATATTCGTATTGGTTTTAATGGCTTGTTCTACAAAAAAGAATTCGTTTACTCGTAGAGCTTACCACAATACAACTACTAGATACAACTACTATTTTAATGCAAAAGAAATAATGAAAGCAACCAATCAAAAGTTGCTTGATGAACACGTTGATGATTTCTCGGAATTAATACCTCTTTTTATTCTTCCAAACGAAGAAAAATCGAAGAGTTTATATCCTGACATGGATAAAGCCATAGAAAAATGTTCGGAGGCAATAGATAGACACTCGATATATGTAAAAAAAGAAGAACACAATAGATGGGTTGATGATTGTTACATGATTATTGGTAAAGCTCGAGTAAATAAGCATGAGCGTTATCTAGCTATCGAAATCTTTGAATACTTAGCAAAAGCGTACAATAAAAAGCCAGAAAAATACTTAGCATTAATATGGTTGGCGAGAACACACATGGAGCTAAACGAAATGAGCAAGGCTGAAGTTTATTTAAAATTAATGGATGAGGGCAAGGCTCCTCCAGATAAATTTAAAAGCGAATACAATGCCGTATATGCTGATTTTTTTATTCGAAAAAAACAATATGACGATGCTATTGCAAAATTAGAGGAGGCGTTAAAAACAACAAAAAATAGAAAAGAAAAGCAGCGATTCAATTATGTGTTGGCTCAGTTGTGGCTCAAAAAGAAAGAATTTAGCAAAGCATCTGAATTATTTACGAAAGTTATTGATTTAAAACCTCGTTACGACATGTTGTTTAATGCTCAAATTAGTAGAGCACTATCATTTGATGTGGAAGGAAAAGACAATGATGACGTAAAGAAAATGTTAACCAAAATGATGAAAGATGCTAAAAACAAAGAGTTTTTAGATCAAATTTATTATGCTTTGGCAGACATCGCATTTAAACAAAATGATGAACCTTTAGGGATTGAATATTTAAAAAAATCAGCTTGGGCAAGTGTGGGAAATCAAAAACAAAAAGCATTATCATATTTACGTTTAGGGGAATTGTATTATGCCAAACCAAAATATGTTCCAGCACAAATGTATTACGATAGTTGTATGACGTTTTTACCAGAAACTTATAACGATTACGATAATATTTATTCTCGGACTAAGGCTTTAGGGGAGTTGGTGGAAAACATCAATATTGTGCAAACTGAGGATAGTTTACAAAAAATGGCGACTGATTTGGATTACAGAAAACAATCGATAGAACAACTTATTGCTAATGAAATTTTAGCAGAACAAAAACAAGCAGAATTAGAGGCATTACAGGCTAATAATGCTGGCATACCTAACAATACAGCTACTGGAATAAATGCAACATCAAATGGTAAATGGTATTTCTATAACTCTACCATTATTGGGTTTGGATATAACGATTTTGTTAAAAATTGGGGTAATCGAAAATTAGAAGATAACTGGAGGAGAGCTAACAAGCAAGCAAGTATTAATTTTGATGAAGAACTAACTACAGTTGGTAATGATTCAACAATTTCTGACAGTATAGTGATAAACGAAAAGACTGACCCAGATTACTACCTTCAATTTTTACCTTTAGATGAGAAAAAAATGAATGTTTCTCACAATAAAATCATTGAAGCACTTTATGCCTTAGGTAATATTTATCGCGAAGATTTTATGGATTATGAGCAGTCGGTATTGTCGTTTGAAGATTTGCTGGTTCGTTATGATACATGTAGATATGTTTTGCCAACATGGTACAACCTTTATAGAATTAGTTTGACTACAAATAATGATCCCATGCGTGAAAAATACATGAGGTTAATTATTCAAAACTACCCAGAAAGTGAATATGCAAGAATTATTCAAGACCCAACATACAATAAAGCAACTCGTGAAGGACGAAAACGTGTAGACAATTATTACAGTATAATTTTCGATTTGTATAAAGAAGGAAAGTATAGCTTGGTTATGACAAGGGTTGACAAATCTCGTTCTATTTTTGCCGATAATCATTTGCAAGATAAGTTTGATTTTCTGGAAGCACTTGCAATAGGACAGGTTAGTCCCGTTGATACATTTAAAACGGCTTTAGAAACGGTGATAAAAAATCATTCTGCATCACCAGTTGCAGCCGAAGCAAAAACTATTTTGGATAAAATAAATCAAGGGGTTGGTAAAACTACATCGTCCAATTCGGCATCATCAGTTGAAAAATATAGCTATAAACCAGATGATGTTTATACTTTTATAGCAATTATACCTTCTAACGATAACAATACAAACAAATACAAGGTTGATATTTCAAACTTTAATACTACGTTTTATCAAAACGAGACTTTTAATGTAAGTAGTATATTCTTAAATGGATTAAACCAAATAATCACAGTCAAAGAATTTAAAAACGAAGATGCTGCAAAAGATTATTACCAGTCATTTAAGTTTAATCAGGAGCATTTATCGGAAATTAATGCGAAAGGCTATCAATACTTCATTATTTCTAATGATAATTTTGTGATTTTTTATAAAGACAAGAATATACCTGACTATTTAAATTTCTTTACCAAACAGTTTGGATTAAATTAATGTTTTTTATATTTGTTTCACTATTTTAGTAATTGACCTATTTTATGTTTAACAAAAATTCCTCAACCATGGCAAAAAATCAAGAAGCTGATTCATCAGCAATTAACATTATTAGAAAAGGAACAGAAATTAAAGGAGAGATCAAATGTGTTGGTGATATTAGAATTGACGGAACATTGTCAGGAAAAATTTACTCTGACGGCAAAATAGTGGTTGGACAAACTGGTGTTGTTGAAGGAGAAATTAGTTGTAATAATGCCGATATTTCAGGTAATATTCAAGCTAACATTATTGTTAAGGAATTGTTGTTGCTAAAGTCAACCGCTAATATTATTGGTGATATAAAAACAGGTAAATTATCTGTAGAACCTGGAGCAAACTTTACTGGAGCATGTAATATGGGTGGAGTTGTAAAAGGTATAAAGAATGATGAAAAACGAGAAACCCTCGAAAAAGCCCAACAGTTCGCTTAGTCAATATGCTAGATTTTCTGGTGTAGCTGTTCAAATGGGAGTAATAATAGGAGTAAGTGCATGGGGTGGAAAAAAACTCGATTCACATTTCAATCTAAATAAACCGTACTTAACCATTGTTTGTTCGCTATTAGGTGTGGCTTTAGCTTTGTATTTAATTATTAGAGAGGTTATTAAATTAGGTAAAGATGATTCTGACAAATAAAAGTTTTATTAAACTTTTACTTTTTTCTGTAGTTGTTTTTTCTTTTCAAGTAATATTCAGCTTTTTAATTCCATTCGATTCGTTTGAATTTAAAGACATAGCAAAGATGCATGGCTTTGTGTTTTTAATCACCGCTATAGTAATTATTGTTACTAATAAAATAACAGATAAAAGCCCTGATAAAACTGGATTTGTTTATTTAGGCTTTGTGTTGTTTAAAATGATTGCATCCGTTTTATTTTTATACCCTTATTTTTCTTTACCTACTTCCCAATCTAAAATTATTGTAATCAACTTTTTTATAGTTTTCTTTATTTATATCGCTTTCGAAGCGACTTCCGTTATCAAATATTTGAACCTCAAACAAAATAAAAACTAGCATCATATTTTTCGAAGTTTTTATTTCTAATAATCTGTTTTATAAACGATTAGATAGTAGGTCTTTTCTCACAAAAAAAAGGCACGTAAAAAACAATGAATTATTTATAAAAATACATTGTTGAAATAAAATAATTACCTACATTTGCAGCCAATTTTGAGAGGCGGAAAATTAAGACTTATGTTAAAAGATAAATTCATCAAAACCCTAGTATTTTCAGTGCTTTCACTGGTTTTTGTTGGTTTGATACATGCTAATAATCCAAGTGAAATTATTTCAGAACATGACGAAAATCATAAAACTGAAGAAAATTCTAAATACGATCCAATTCCAGTTATTATGCATCACATTGCTGACGCTCATGATTGGCATTTTTTTGATTACAACGGACACTCCTATTCAATGCCTCTTCCTATAATTCTTTGGACTAATAATGGCTTGGTTACTTTTTTATCTAGTGAATTCCATCACGATAATATGGGGCATCATGCTGTTGAAAAGAAAGGAATGAGATTTATTAAGTTTAATGAAAAGATATATCAACTAAAAGACGGTGCGCCTGTTGGTTTTGATTATGAAACAACTACAAGACCGATAGATTTATCCATTACAAAAAATGTCTTTGCAATGTTGATGTCTGTAATTCTTTTATTCTTCGTTTTCATAAAAACAGCTGGTCATTACAAAAAAAATGGGGCTATTGCACCAAAAGGTATTGCATCTTTTATGGAGCCATTAATTGTGTTTGTTAGAGATGATATTGCCTTAGTAAATATTGGTGAGAAAAAATACATGAAATTTATGCCTTATTTGTTAACGGTATTCTTTTTTATCTGGTTCAACAATTTATTGGGTTTAATTCCATGGATAGGTGGAGCAAACTTAACGGGTAATATTGCAGTAACGCTTGTTTTAGCAACCTTTACCTTAATTATTACAAATCTTAATGGTAATAAAGAGTATTGGGGTCATATTTTCTGGATGCCAGGAGCACCAGCGCCTGTAAAGTTAATTTTAATGCCTATTGAGTTGGTTGGTATATTAACTAAGCCGTTTGCGTTAATGATTCGTTTATTTGCAAATATTACAGCAGGTCATATTGTTGTGTTAAGTTTGGTATCGTTAATTTTTATTTTTAAAAATATTGGAATGGCAGCTGTTTCAGTTCCATTCGCATTGTTTATATCTGTATTAGAGTTATTAGTAGCTTTTTTACAGGCTTATGTTTTTACTATGCTTTCAGCATTGTTTATTGGAACAGCTGTAGCAGAGCACGAACATCATTAATTTGTAATTTTTTGTTTAACTAAATATATAAAAGTTATGTACGCAGCAATTGGAGCAGGTTTAGCAGTTATCGGTGCCGGATTAGGTATTGGTAGAATTGGTGGTTCAGCAATGGACGCTATCGCAAGACAACCAGAAGCTACCGCTAAGATTCAAACAGCAATGATTATTGCAGCAGCTCTTGTAGAGGGTGTTGCATTATTTGGTGTTGTTGTAGGTCTTATGGGTCTTTAAAAAAACTAAAACCAACTTATTGCGATTGGCAATAAGTTGGTTTTTAAAAAATTAACTTAAACAAAATAAAAAATATATTATGGATAATCCGTTAGTAACCCCCGAGCTTGGTCTGATAGTATGGACTACACTTGTGTTTTGCATTTTATTCTTTTTACTTGCAAAATTTGCATGGAAACCAATTTTAAAAGCTGTAAAAGATAGAGAGGCTTCTATTGAAGATGCTTTACTTTTAGCTGAAAAAACAAAACAAGAAATGGCAGAATTATCTGCTAACAACGAAGTGTTGTTAAACAAAGCAAGAGAAGAAAGAGACGAAATGTTGAAAGAGGCTCGTGCAGCTAAAGATAAAATGATTAGTGATGCGAAAGCTGTTGCTAATACCGAAGCTGAAAAAATTGTTGCTGCGGCAAGAGAGTCGATTCAACACGAGAAATTAGCTGCTATTACTGAATTAAAAAATCAAGTAGCAACTTTGTCTATTGAAATTGCTGAAAAGATTTTAAAACAAGAATTAGCTACTGCTGAAAAACAAAAATCGTTGATTGATACAGCCGTTGCTGAAATTAATCTAAACTAAAATTTAGATGAGAGATATTAAAGTTGCATCGCGTTACGCTAAATCATTGCTTGGTATTGCTATCGAAAACAAATGTTTAGAAGCAGTTTATCAAGATATGACAATGATTAACAAAGTTTGTAATGAAAATCACGAACTTGTTTTAGTTTTAAAAAATCCTATCGTAAAAGGAGATAAAAAACTAGCTATTTTAAACGAGATTTTTAAAGGAATAAACAATGTTTCGGCTTCTTTTGTAAAATTAATTGTTGCAAAAAAGAGAGAAAACATATTGTTTGATATCGCCAATGCTTTTATTGATGTTTATAAAGAACATCATAACATTAAAATAGCTCATGTTACATCAGCTGTTGCATTAAATGCTGACCAAAAAGAAAACATCAAAAAACTTGTAAATAAATCTTATCATTCAACAATTGAGTTGATTGAAAAAGTTGATGCAGAGATTATTGGAGGTATTATTTTGAGAGTTGACGATAAACAAGTTGATGAAAGCATCAAACGTAAACTTCAAAACTTAGTAATGGAGTTTAATTAATTGAATAAAAGATTTTAAATTATAAAGAACTAAATAAATAAAAAATGGCCGAAGTAAAACCCGCAGAAGTATCAGCTATATTAAGACAACAATTAGCTGGATTTAACACCGAAGCTCAACTAGAAGAAGTAGGAACTGTACTACAAGTTGGTGATGGTATTGCACGTATTTATGGATTGTCGCAAGTACAATCAGGTGAATTAATTGAATTTGAAAACGGTTTAAATGCTATCGTTTTAAACCTTGAAGAAGATAACGTAGGAGCTGTACTTTTAGGTTCTTCTAAAGGAGTTAAAGAGGGCGATACCGTAAAAAGAACTAAAAAAATTGCTTCGATTAAAGTTGGCGAAGGAATGTTAGGTAGAGTTGTTGACACATTGGGAAATCCAATTGATGGAAAAGGACCTATTACTGGTGATCTTTACGAAATGCCATTAGAAAGAAAAGCTCCAGGTGTTATTTACCGTGAGCCAGTAACAGAGCCAATGCAAACAGGTATTAAAGCTATTGACGCGATGATTCCAGTAGGTAGAGGGCAAAGAGAGTTAGTAATTGGTGACCGTCAAACAGGAAAAACTACCGTTTGTATCGATACCATTATTAATCAAAAAGAATTTTACGATAGAGGTGAGCCTGTATTCTGTATTTATGTAGCAACTGGTCAAAAAGGTTCTACTGTTGCAGGTATAGTTAAAACTTTAGAAGATAATGGCGCAATGGCTTACACCGTTGTTGTTGCTGCAAATGCATCTGACCCTGCTCCAATGCAATTTTACTCACCTTTCGCAGGAGCTGCAATTGGTGAATATTTTAGAGATTCTGGTCGTCCAGCATTAATTATTTATGATGATTTATCAAAACAAGCTGTTGCTTACCGTGAGGTTTCTTTATTGTTAAGAAGACCTCCAGGTCGTGAGGCTTATCCTGGTGATGTATTCTACTTACACTCTAGATTATTAGAAAGAGCTGCAAAAATTGTTAATGTTGATAGCATTGCTCAAGACATGAATGATTTACCAGAATCTATCAAGCATTTGGTAAAAGGTGGTGGTTCTTTAACTGCATTGCCAATTATCGAAACACAAGCGGGTGACGTTTCTGCTTATATTCCAACCAACGTAATTTCGATTACTGACGGTCAAATTTTCTTAGAATCAGATTTATTTAACCAAGGTGTTCGTCCAGCAATTAACGTAGGTATTTCGGTATCGCGTGTTGGTGGTAACGCTCAAATTAAATCAATGAAAAAAGTAGCTGGTACATTAAAATTAGACCAAGCTCAATTTAGAGAATTAGAAGCATTCTCGAAATTTGGTTCTGATTTAGATGCTGCAACCATGTCGGTATTGAATAAAGGTAAACGTAACGTTGAAATTCTGAAACAAGGAGAAAACTCTCCGCTATCTGTTGAAAAACAAGTAGCAATTATCTACCTTGGAACAAAAGGTTTAATAAACAAAGTTCCTGTTGATAAAGTAAAAGAGTTTGAATTTGAATATTTATCGTATTTAGAAAGCAAACATAAAAATGTTTTAGATTCGTTAAGAGCAGGTAAATTAGATGATGAAATTACTTCAACATTAGAAAAAGCAGCTTCTGAATTAACAGCGAAATATAAGTAGTAGGGAAGATTGAAGTAAGAAGTTGGAAGACTGATAACTGTTAACTGAAAACTAGAAAATGGCAAATTTAAAAGAAATACGAAACAGGATAGTTTCGATATCATCTACAAGACAGATTACATCTGCAATGAAAATGGTATCGGCAGCTAAGTTGAGAAGAGCACAAGATGCAATTACTCAAATGCGTCCTTATTCTAAAAAATTGCAAGAAATACTTGAAAACTTAAGTGCTGGATTGGATAGTAGCGAAGGTGTTTATAGCCAAGAAAGAGAAGTTAAAAATGTACTTTTTGTAAGTATTACAGCTAACCGTGGGTTATGTGGTGGATTTAACAACAACGTGATTAAAACGGTTAAAAAAATTGCTGAAACTGATTACAAAAACTGCGAGGTTACCATAGTTTCTATTGGTAAAAAAAGTATGGATTCGTTTAAATTGTCTCCAGCAGCAGTAAAAGGTAAAGAAGTATTTTCTAAAAGTGTTGAGATTATTGATAACTTAACTTTTGATAATGTATCGGAAGTGGCTCAATTATTAATGGATCAATTTGCAGCTAAAAAACAAGACAAAATTGTATTGGTTTACAATCAGTTTAAAAATGCTGCAGTACAAGAAATTCAAGTTGAACAGTTTTTACCAGTTGTACCAACAGTAACAGAAGGAGCAACTAAATCATCAGCTGAATATATTTTTGAACCAAACAAAGAATTTATTATTGAAGAATTAATTCCTAAATCGTTAAAAACACAGTTGTTTAAGGCATTATTAGACTCTCAAGCATCAGAACACGGTGCTAGGATGACTGCAATGCACAAAGCAACAGATAATGCTACCGAATTAATTAATGAATTAAAGTTAATTTACAACAAAGCTCGTCAAGCTTCGATTACTAACGAAATTTTAGAAATTGTTGCTGGTGCCGAAGCCTTGAACTAAACTTAGTTTAACTAGATATAAAAAAAGTCCCGCAGTACTGCGGGACTTTTTTTTGTGGTCGTCCTTGCGGTCAATGTTATCCTGAGCTTGTCGAAGGATTGACCTGCAATATTTTTTTTGTCATATTATTTGAATTCATCCATCATATCACTCATTGAGATTAATGACCAATAATATTTAGCCTTTTCTTGTATTTCCGATTCGGATTTATTAAGTCCAGTTAAGTCTTCTAATACGATATTTTTTTCTCCAAAATCAAGAACAATGGTTTCGTTTTTAATGAGTGCTTTGTAATTCTTCTTCATTACTGAGAGAAATTCTTCTTGAAGATTGTGTTCTTTAATTATTTTTGCAGCCTTGTTTCTTGCACGGTTAGAGTATATTATATAGTCGCCAAAAAAAGGTAGTAAATATGAAAAAGCGGTTGTTAAGTCACCTTGTTTTGAGTACAGGTCTGCAATGTTATTACATATTCTGACTCTATTTTTGTTAATGTCAGACCCTGAAAAGTGATAGTAAGGGAAGGAGTCGAGGGCAAGTTTGTAGAACTCAATTGATTTATTGAAGTCATTCTCTTTGTAATAGCTGACAGCGATTTGGTAACAGCTTACATGTTTATAGTTACCTCTAACTTCCCAATCACCAAGCCAAAAGTCTTCAACAGAGTCAGTAATCAAAGAGTCATTCATAACACTGAGGTACCACTTTCTAGCTTGTTCAATACTGTCAAGGGATTGATAAATAAGACCAATACGTGTCTTATATCTTCCATATCCAGATATAGTGTCTTGACGATTAACCAAACCTTCCATGATGGCTAATGCTTCAAGTGGCTTGTCTTGTTGTAAAAGATTATCGACGTCTTGCTTTAAATTCTCAACGTCTGTTTGTGCTAACACAACATTTATTGTCAGTACCAATATTGTTGTCGTAATTAATCTCATTTTTAATAGCGTAGAATCACAATATTTGTAATATTATGTTTATTCAAATATAATTAATTTATTCAAAGACTTAAAAATTGTTTTGCTTCACAACAAACTGTTGATAGAAATTATTGGTAGGGCTTTCTTTTTAGCAGAATCAAAATATCTTTGTAATAATTAAGTTTATTAAGTAAAACCTTTGTTATGAAGTTTACCCTCTTTTTTTTATTGATACTAGCACTTAGTTTTAAGGCTAATGCACAATTGCACACTTACAAATGGACCAACGGCAACAAAAAAGCTGAAGGTGTTGTTAAAGAAGGTTTAGAGCAAGGTAAATGGACGTTTTGGAGTAAAGATGGCATTATACAACAAGAAGTAAATTATAAAGATGGCGATTACAATGGCGTATATGTCAACTACAACGAATCGGGTAAAAAAATAGAAGAAGGAACTTTTATTAAAGGGAAAAAAGAAGGTATTTGTAAGGTTTGGTATCCTACTGGGCAACTCGAAATAGTTGGTTATAATAAAAATGGCTACAACGATAGTTTATGGACATACTATTACGAGGATGGAACCATTAAAGAACAAGGGTTGTTTGAGAAAGATGCTCGTGTAGGAGTTTGGAAAAACTATTACCCCAACAAACAATTAAAAAGTGCTAGAGAATTTAATGGCGACGACACCAAGCTAATTGACTATTTTGATGAGAAAGGAAAACAATTGGTTAAAAACGGAAATGGTGAATACTTAGAATATACCGCTACTGGAAAAGCAAAAATTAAAGGAAAATACACCAACGGAAAACGAACTGGACTATGGATTGAGCATAACGAAGACATGAAAAAATTATCGGAAGGAAATTACGATAACGGAGTAATGACGGGTAAATGGATATATTATTGGGATAATGGTAACAAACGTTTAGAAGGGAATGTAAAAAACGGAAAAAACGATTTGCTCTGGACATTTTGGTACATGGATGGTACTAAAATGAAAGAAGTAACTTACACCGAAGGTAAAGAGCATGGCGTTTTTAAGGAATGGTTTGCTAATGGTAAAATTAGCGCAGAAGGCAACTATGCAAATGGGTTAAAAGATGGCGAATGGATTTATTGGCACGACAACGGTAACAAAGATATTGTAGGGCACTTTAAAAATGATTTGAGAGAGGGTTTGTGGTCGTTTTACAATAAAAAATCGGGTAAAAAAGAATACGAAGGACCTTACCAAAACGACAAGAAAAATGGTGTTTGGACCTATTGGTACCCCAACGGTGAGGTGTGGAAAACAGGGAATTATACCAACGATGTAAAAGAGGGTGAATGGAGTTTCTTTAGCGAAACAAAAGTATTAGTAATGAAAGGAAAGTTTAAAAACGGAAAAGAAGAAGGTGAATGGTTGTCGTGGTACGATAGCGGAAAGAAAAAAGATGTAGGACATTTTACCGCAGGCTTAATGAATGGCAAATGGGAAGGTTGGTTTGAAAACGAGAAAAAAGATTACGAAGGCGAATACAAAAATGGGTTAAAAGATGGTGTTTGGCAGCATTGGTACGACAATGGAAAGCAAGAATTGATGCAAACTTTTTTGGTAAAAACAGTTGAATCCAAAGAATATCTAAAAGAATCGGAAAAACGTTTTGCAGAGTTTAATAAAAGCCAAGAAATTTCGGTGTTGGATGGTCCGCATTTTTCATGGTATGAGAATGGACAACCAAAAGAAGAAGGTGCTTATTTAAACAATGTACAGCATGGTAAATGGACATATTATTACGATGATGGCAAAAAAATGTACGAACAAACTTTCGAAAATGGACGCCAAAATGGAACGGTAACATCGTGGTATCCTGAAGGGCCTATAGAGAGTATTAAGATGTATAAAAACTTTGTTCCAGATGGCAAGTGGATATATTACGAAAAACAAGCCGGTAAAATCAAAGGTACTGTTACGTACAAAGATGGTGTTAAAATCCCTGATGCAAAGTAACCGTCATGGCGATAGGTTTTGTATGCGAAGCAAACCCAAATTTAGTTCCACAAAATTTTTTAACCACATAGGCACATAGCTCTTTTCTATCACAAATTGTCCAAAGAGATACATTAGCAAATCATAGTTATCCCGATTTATCGGGATAAAACTATTGTGGTGCTGAATGTAATTTTGGGTGGTGTTAACCAAATAAACTATGTTTCTATGTGGTTAAATTTAAAAAAGGGTCATGCACTAATAGTTTCTAAATCTCTATCCATTTTTTTGAATAACCCTTGCAATACTTTTCCAGGTCCAACTTCGGTAACAGAATTAACACCATCAGCCAACATGTTAGTCATTATTTGCGTCCACTTTACAGGAGCAGTTAATTGCGCAATTAAATTGTGTTGTATTTCAGCAGGGTTTGTTATTGGTAAAGCATTTACGTTTTGATAAACTGGGCATGTTGGTTTATTAAATGTAGTAGCTTGAATTGCTTTAGCTAATTCGTCTTCTGCTGGCTTCATTAATGGAGAGTGGAACGCTCCACCAACTGGTAAAACCAATGCTCTTTTTGCTCCAGCTTCTTTTAATTTTTCACAAGCAATATTTACAGCTTCAATACTTCCAGAAATAACCAATTGTCCTGGGCAGTTATAGTTTGCAGGAACAACAACACCATCAATTTCACTGCAAATTTTTTCTACCAATTCATCATCCATACCTAAAATTGCAGCCATGGTACTTGGCACAGCTTCACAAGCTTTTTGCATAGCCAAAGCACGTTGCGAAACCAAGCGTAAACCATCTTCAAAATCTAATGTTCCGTTGGCAACCAATGCCGAAAACTCACCTAAAGAATGACCAGCTACAGCTTGTGGTTTAAACGAATCTCCTAATGTTTTAGCTAAAATTACAGAGTGTAAAAATATAGCAGGCTGTGTAACTTTTGTTTGTTTTAGCTCTTCATCAGTTCCTGAGAACATGATGTCGGTTATGTTGAATCCTAAAATTTCATTAGCACGTTCAAACAATTCTTTTGCTAAAGGAGAAGAATCATAAAGATCTTTACCCATTCCTACAAATTGTGACCCTTGACCTGGAAATACGTATGCGTTCATTGAGATAAGTTTAAATGTTTCCTCAAAAATAATAAAAACTAAAACTTACCCTATACATTAGCTTACATTTATTAATTTTATGCTACATGAAAAGGCAGACCATTCGTACCATAATTCTGTTAGCTACCATATCGTTGGTAGGTATAATTGCTACGCAATATTTTTGGGTAAAAAATGCCTATAACTTAGAAGAGAAACAATTTAATGAACGTGTAAATATTGCACTTAGTAATGTGAGTCATCAGTTGTTAAACATGAACAACGATGAATCGCAGTTGCTAAACCCTGTGAAACAGATTAGTTCCAATTATTTTATTGCTATAATTAACGATACGGTTCATCCATACCTTTTGGAAACGCTTTTAACCAACGAGTTTAAGACGCGTAACCTACACATGGATTTTGAATATGTGATTTACGATTGTTTTACCGATTCCATAGTTTTTGGCGATTACATTTCCTTAAACAACGAGGATAAGAATAAGCTACAATCTAAATCGTATAACATTAAATGGGATAGAGATGGACACTATTTTGGCGTTTATTTCCCTTCCAAACGAACCTATTTGATTAACGAAATGGGAATTTGGGTGTTTTCGTCCTCCATCATTTTAATTATCATTATTTTCTTTGGATATACCATAAGTGTTATCCTTAAACAAAAACGTTTGTCGGAAATTAAAAACGATTTCATCAATAACATAACTCACGAATTTAAAACACCAATTTCAACCATTTCACTTTCGTCGGACGTGTTGTTGCAACCCAATATTTCGTCAGAACCCGAACGTATTAAAAGTTATGCTCAAATCATTAAAGATGAAAATAATCGGCTAAAAGACCAAGTAGATAAAGTATTGCAGCTAGCTACTTTAGAGATTGATAAGTTGAAGTTGGAAAACGAACTGATAGATTTACATGAAGTAATAAACGAAACAGTAAAAAGTTTTGATTTAATACTGGAAAATCAACATGGAAAAATTACTTGTATGTTGGGTGCAAAAAAACATCAAATAATTGGAGATAAAGTACACATTTCAAGTATTTTACTTAACCTGATAGATAATGCAATAAAATATTCACCAGAAAATCCTCGAATAGAAATAGCTACATCCAATTATTTTTCAGGAATAGAAATAAGTGTAAAAGACAATGGTATTGGTATTTCTAAAGAAAACCAGAAACACATTTTTGAAAAATTCTACCGTGTCCCAACAGGTGATGTTCACAATATTAAAGGGTTTGGATTAGGTTTAAATTATGTTCAAACCATTGTAACAGCTTATCGTGGAAAAATTAAAGTATCGAGTAAAGAAAACGAAGGTTCAACGTTTATTGTTAAACTTCCTTTTAATACCTAAATTATGAATGAAACTAAAAAATTACATGTTTTATTAGCCGAAGACGACAACAATTTGGGCTTTGTGGTGCAAGATAATCTAAAGTCGAATGGATTTGATGTTACCTTATGTCTAAACGGAGAAGAAGCGTTAAAAGCATTCGCTAATGGGCATTTTGATATTTGTTTGTTAGATGTAATGATGCCTAAGAAAGATGGATTTGCTGTAGCAGAAACCATTAGAGAATTAAATAAAGACATTCCTATTGTGTTTTTAACGGCAAAAACAATGCAGTTAGACAAGGTAAAAGGATTTACACTTGGAGCAGACGATTACATTACCAAACCGTTTGATTTTCAAGAGTTGATGCTTCGAATAAATGCGATATTAAAAAGAAGCCAGCTTTTGGTTGAAAAAGAAGAAGAAAGTGTTTTGGTATATAAAATTGGTAAATACACGTTTGATATAAAAAACCAAGTATTGCAAGCAACTAAATTTGAGCAAAAATTAACCAAAAAAGAAACTCGAATTTTAACCTTTTTATGCGAAAACATGAATGACATTGCTCCACGTGAACAAATATTAAAAAACATTTGGGGTAACGACGACTATTTTAGTGGAAGAAGTATGGATGTGTTTATTTCTAAAATCAGGAAATATTTGAGTGAAGACACAAAAATTCAAATACTTAATATTCACGGTGTAGGATTTAAACTAGAAGTAACTAAATAAACTCATCACCTTTTAAACCCTATAGATTGTCAACCTTTTTAGCAAAAACCGCACAGCATTTAATACAAAATTATGGCAATAGCTTAAGCAATTGTTGTATAGTATTACCAAATAAACGTGCAGGGTTATTTCTAAAACAACAGTTGAGTAAGTTAATTGATAAACCCATTTGGTTACCACCAATTATTGGGGCAGAAGATTTAATAGAGGATTTATCAAACACCGAGATTATCGATAATTTAACGCAATTGTTCGAATTGTATGAGGTGTATACTAAAATTGAAAAACAGCCCGAAAGCTTTGAAGAGTTTAGTAAATGGGGGCAAATTTTACTACACGATTTTAACGAAATTGATCGATATTTAATTCCAACAGAACCATTTTTTAAAACCATTAACGATGTTAGAACCATAGAAGTATGGAATTTAGGTGAGCATGAACTTTCTACCATACAACAAAACTATTTGGCTTTTTGGAAACAGATGGGATCACTCTACGAAGGGTTTCATCAACATTTATTAGCAAATAACAAGGCTTATCAAGGTAAAGCATTTCGAATTGTTGCCGAAAAAATGTTGGAAAATCCAACTGTTTATATTGAACAAAACATCAAATGGAACAAAGTAATATTTGTAGGATTTAATGCCCTCACCTTAGCCGAAGAAACCATTATTAGTGAGTTAAAAAAGTACAACAAAGCCGAAATTTTATGGGATGCTGATGAGTATTATTTAAACGATAGTTTGCAAGAAAGCGGCATGTTTTTGCGTGAGTTTAAGAAAAACGAAATTTTTACCCCTTTTAATTGGGTAGCCGATAAGTTTAAAACCGAACAAAAAAACATTCATATTGTTGGCATTCCTCAAAGTATTGGCCAGGCAAAATACTTACCCACTATTTTTAAAGAAATAAATAGCGAAAACAACTACAAAGATACTTCGGTAGTATTGGCAGAAGAAAGTTTGTTAGTGCCTGTTTTAGAATCTATTCCATCAGATATAAGTAGCATTAATGTTACTATGGGTTATCCCATAAAAAATGCTCCATTGAGTAATTTTTTTGAAATCTATTTCAACACCTTGCTTAATGCCAATCGATTTGGGAAATCTTCACAACTTACTTATCACTACAAAGATTTAAATAAATTATTACAATTGCCTTTTGCTCAAATTGTTTTTGGTGAGGAAAATTGTAAAAAAGTGTTGGCACACATTATTCAACACAATTGGGTGTTTATCAATAAAGAAAAGCTTGATGTTATTAATAACATGTTGCCTTTTCAGTTGTTTCCTATTTATACCTTAGAACAAACATTGAGCAATTGTTTGGCATTTATAGAAAAAGGAAAAAACCACTATTCAGAAATCCTTACCACCAATGGAAGTGCTAAATTGGAGTTGGAATATTTGTTTCATTTTTCTAAGCTATTCAATCAAATAAAATTATTGAGTAGTAAATATCAAGTTATTGAAGGCGTAAAAACATTTATAAACATTTATAGGCAATTGCTTTCTAACCTAACCATTGAACTTTATGGAGAGCCTTTACAAGGCTTACAAGTAATGGGGATGTTAGAAACCCGAAATATTGATTTTAAAAATGTGATTTTACTTTCTACCAACGAAGGTATTTTGCCATCGGGTAAAACCTTTAATTCATTTATTCCTTTCGATATTAAACGAGCGTTTAACCTACCCACACACATCGAAAAAGATGCTGTTTATGCGTATCATTTTTACCGTTTGGTGCAAAATGCCGAAAACATTTACATTTTATACAATACCGAAACCAATGAGTTTGGAAGTGGAGAAAAAAGTCGTTTTGTTACACAAATAGAAAATGAGTTAGTGGATTTTCCAAACATTACCATCAGCGATAAAATAATTACTTATCCAACAGTAAACAAAAGATTTGAACAATACAAAATCGAGAAATCTGAACAAGTATTGGCAAAAATTACAGCGTTTTTTGAACGAGGAGTTTCGCCATCGGCACTCAATACCTTTATGAATTGCCCCTTGGATTTTTACTATAAATACGTATTGCGAATAAATGAAGTGGATGAGGTAGAGGAAACTGTTGAGGTAAGCACTTTTGGAACGGTTATCCATAATGTGTTAGAAACATTGTATAAACCATTTTTAGAAAACAAATTGGTGCTAACTGCTGCTGATGTGGAGAAAATGCAGGGTCAGGTTGAAGAATTGACCACTGCGGCATTTATTGCCGAAAAGTTTAGCGCAAATGACTTGAAATCGGGAAAAAACCTGATTACTTATAATATTGCATTAGATTATATCAATTCTTTTTTAAAGAACGAAATACGGTTTTTAAAAACCGAAAAACCTCAGTTGCTGATAAAACACTTGGAAAAAGAATTTCGTTATCGACTTGATTTTAATCAAACCAGCATATTGTTAAAAGGTAAAGCCGATAGAATAGACTCTTTTGGCAATAAGGTTAGAATTTTAGATTATAAAACAGGTTCGGTAGAGCCTAGAGATTTATCAATAAAAGTAATGGAAGATGTTTTAGACAAACAAAAGGCTTTTCAAGTGTTGTTTTATGCTTATTTATTTTGCAAAGAGAACGATGTTTCTAACACATCTTTAAACTCTGGCATTGTAGCACTTAAAAAGAAAAGCGATATTTATTTGCCTTTTACATTAGCAAAAGAAGACAGCATTACTCCAGAAAAGTTAGTTGATTTTGAGAAAATACTTTTGCAATTACTTGATGGAATGATGGATACTTCTATCCCTTTTGAGCATAATAAAAAAGCAAAATATTGTTTGTATTGTAATTGATATCAATGAAAAGCTTAATTAGATTTGATTATTTTTATGGTTTACTTTTAAAAAATGCTGCTCTTTACCTCCAACGAAATTAATAAAGCTTGGCAGTTGCTTCTCGATAAGCAACCCGATGATGCATTTCGGGTTTATGAAACTAGAGTGGGAGAAACGGCTGAATTAGATAGCAATCTTTTTTTAGGACATTATTATTTAGTTGCTCAAAACTATAAAGAAGCTGTTGCGGCATTACTTTTGGCAAAACAGTTGTCAACTCAATTGAATGATAACGATAAACTTTTAGCAAGTCTAGAGTTGCTAACAACCTTGTATGTTAAAATTGCGGATTTTACCACCGCAGCCGAAAATTGTTTGGAATATATTGATAAGATACAATCGTTAGCAAAGTCAAATGAAATGCTGTTAAAAGCATTTTTACAATTGGGCGATATTTATCAAAGTACGCATAATTTTAAGGAAGCTATTGCCAATTATTTTAGAGCGTATAATTTGGCAAAAACCATAGGTAACAGTAAACAAGAATCTGATGCATTATTTAAAATTGGAAATGCTTACAATTGGAACGAAGAGTTGGAGTTGGCAGAAGAGTATCTTTTGGAAAACATTGCCATAAATAAAAAAGAAGGGTATTATAACGCTTGGTCTCATGCTAGTTTATCTATTCTTTACACCAAACTAAAACGAAATGATGACGCGCTCCACACTTTCGAAATGTCGTTGGATGAAGCAAAGGCGGCTAATGATAAGCAGTTGATAGCCAATATTTCGAAAAGTTTAGGTAACCTCCACATCATTATGGGTAATATTGATAAAGCTATAGAGGTGTTATCTGAATCTATTCGTATATCGGAAGAATTAAATATAAAAACGGTGTTGATGCTTGCTAATCAGTTTATAGCTGAGGCTCACGAAAAGAAAGGAGATGTTGCAAAGGCTTACCTTCATTTTAAAAGATACTTTGAACTTAACGAGGAAATAAAACACACTAATACTGATGTTAAACTTAAAGGTTTGCAATTGAAATTTGATGTAGATGAAGCAAAAAAAGAAAGTGAGTTGTATCGCCTTAAAAACATTGACTTGGTAAATGCTAACACAGAAATTGAACGTCAGAAACAAGAAATTCTTACCAAGAATAAAGAAATAACAGATAGTATAGTGTATGCTAAGAGGATACAAAATGCTATGTTGCCCGATCTTAATTTATTGAATGAGGTTGCTACCGAACATTTTGTGCTGTTTAAGCCAAAAGATATTGTGAGTGGCGATTTTTATTGGTTGGCAGAAAACGATGATTGTGTTTATTTTGCTGTAATTGATTGTACAGGACATGGCGTGCCGGGAGCATTCTTGAGTATTATTGCCAATAACTTGTTTAATAAAGCGGTGTACGAACAACAACTTTCGGGAACTGACGAAATATTGAATTATGTTCACCAAGAAATAATTTCCTCATTAAACAAAAAGGCGACTGATTCTGGTAAAGATGGAATGGATGTAGCACTGTGTTCAATTGATAAAAAGAGGAAAACACTAACTTATTCAGGAGCTTACAATCCTATCTGTATTTTCAGAAAGGATAATTTAACAGAAATAAAAGCAGATAAATTTATTATTGGAAATTCGTTAATTACACAACAGCATTTGTTTACGCCTCATACCGTTGATTTACAAAAAAACGATATGGTTTATTTGTTCACTGACGGGTTTGCCGATCAGTTTGGTGGTCCAAAAGGAAAAAAATTTAAATCCAAAAACTTAAAAAAGTTGTTTTCTCAGTTAGCTCAATATAATTGTGAAGTTCAATTTAATAAAATGGAACAAATTTTTACCGAATGGAAAGGTAATTTGGAGCAGATTGATGACATCTGTATTATGGGTGTGAAAATTTAAGTTCGAGAATTAACCTTTACTCTACTGTAACCGATTTTGCTAAATTTCTTGGCTGATCAACATTACATCCTCTCATTACCGCAATATGATATGATAATAATTGTAGCGGAATTGAAGTTAATAATGGGCTCAATGCATCTTCCGATTCAGGAACTTCGATAACATGGTCGGCAATAGCACGAACAGCTGTATCTCCTTTAGTTACAATAGCAATAATTTTACCGTTTCTAGCTTTCACTTCCTCAATGTTACTCACTACTTTTTCGTAGTTACCATGTTTGGTAGCAATAACAACAACAGGCATTTCCTCATCAATTAAAGCAATTGGCCCATGTTTCATTTCGGCAGCTGGATAACCTTCAGCATGTATATAAGAGATTTCTTTCAGTTTTAAAGCTCCTTCTAAAGCCACTGGAAAGTTATAGCCTCTACCTAAATACAAGAAATTACGTGCATCTTTAAACAGTTTAGAAATTTCCTCAATTTTAGAATCTGATTGAAGCATTTTTTCTACTTTGTCAGGAATTGAATCTAATTCTACCAATAATTGACGGAATTTCGAGTCAGATAAAGTACCTTTTTTCTGGGCTAACGATAAAGCCATTAAAGTTAAAACAGTTACCTGAGCCGTAAAAGCTTTTGTGGAAGCTACACCAATTTCAGGACCAGCATGGGTATAAGAACCTGCATCCGTTGCTCTTGAAATGGTTGAACCTACTACATTACAAATACCAATAATGGTTGCACCTTTTTCTTTAGCTAAATTAATTGCAGCCAAAGTATCTGCAGTTTCACCTGATTGTGAAATGGCAATTACCACATCATTTTCAGTAATAATAGGGTTTCGGTATCTAAACTCAGAAGCATATTCTACTTCAACAGGAATTCTAGCTAAATCTTCAATAAGGTATTCACCAACTAAACCAGCATGCCATGAAGTTCCACAAGCAACAATAATAATTCGTTCAGCATTAATTATTTTTTGTTCGTATTCTCTTATTCCACCTAAAGAAACAATGCCTTTGTTAAGATCAATTCTTCCTCTCATACTATTTTTGATAGATTGAGGTTGTTCAAAAATCTCTTTCAACATAAAATGATCGAAACCACCTTTTTCAATGGCTTCCAATTGCATTTCTAATTCTTGGATGTATGGTATTTTTGGTTGGTTTTTAATGTTCATTAAACGCATGTCTTCACCACGTCGAAGAACAGCAATTTCTTCGTCGTTTAAGTAGACTACATTTTTTGTATATTCAACAATTGGTGTTGCATCAGAAGCGATATAATACTCATCTTTTTCACCAATTCCAATAACTAATGGGCTACTTTTTTTTGCAACAATAAGTAAATCGGGATCATTTTTTGAAAGGATTGCTATCGCATAAGCTCCAATAACTTCTGTTAAAGCAACACGTACTGCTTCCTCTAAATTAACTGAGGTTTTATCTTGTATATCCTCAATTAAATGAATCAATACTTCTGTATCGGTATCGCTATGAAAAACATGTCCTCGTTGTTTTAATTCAGATTTTAATGAGGCATAGTTTTCAATAATACCATTGTGTATTATTGCTAGTTCCGATGAGCCAGAAAAATGAGGGTGAGCATTTTGGTCGTTTGGAGCACCATGTGTAGCCCAACGAGTATGACCAATCCCCACACTACCTGATAAATTTTTATCTGCAGCAAAAGCTTCTAATTCAGAAACTTTGCCTTGTTTTTTATATAGATTTATTTCAGAATTACTTATTAATGCAACTCCAGCACTATCATAACCTCTATATTCTAATCGTTGTAGCCCTTTAATTATAATCGGGTAAGCTTCTTTATGACCGATATATGCAACAATTCCACACATATGTTAAAATTTAGAATAAGTAATGTTTAATTTGATTTTGTTCGAAGAATGTTTAAAAGAGTTCAATATTGAACGGTTGGCTTGAACTGAAGATCCTGTAGCTATTAAATACATTCCATAATCAGTTGTATTATTGTTTATTAAGTCTTGTATATGACGAGCAATATTAAATGTATATGTTTTTGTTGTGGAATTATAAGTTCCACCAAAATAGGCTGCATTTTCAAAATAATCAATTAAAAATGTGGGTTCATTATTTGAGTTTATACCTGTTAAAGCTAAAGTAGGGATAGTTGGTAAATTATTTCCAATATCACTAACAGGAAAAATAATTTCGGCTTTGTTAACAATTATTTTACCTTCACTACTTAAGGTTTTTAAATTTGGAATCATTAGCTTAGTTTTCACGCCTCCCATTGATTGTACATAAGTTAGTGTAGAATCGTGGCTTATACTATTTAGTTGCTTATCTATTTCAGTGCCAGTATAATTATGCTCAAAATGATTGAATTTTTTACTTTCAGAATTAATGATAAAGCTGTAAGATTTTTCAGGTCCAGTATCATTAGAATAAAAAACAGTTAAGGTTGATAATGATGAATTCATATCAAGATAAAGTATAGCGCCTTCATTTACCGCTAGAGTGGTATTGGTTACATTTGTTGAAGGTGTAATGTATAATCCATTTACTAATGTTTTTAGAGCGGTATTATTAACAATGATATTAGCATCTTTTCCAGCATCTAAAATCTCTTGTCCGAATGTGTTAGATAAAGGTATTCTAATGTGAGCTGATTGCCAAGTTGTATCGCCATTTTGAATGACTTGAACTGTATCAGAAAGATTTGGTAAAAACGATAACGAACCAATAGGAGTAGAGTTATATGTCAATACATCTTTTGAATAATATTCAGACTTTGTAAATTGTTCTGTAAGCCTGTGTACATCAATATCCATGTTAACACCTGTAACGCCATAAGCAGAGACTGAACTTACATATTTCATTGTTAAAACAACAGAATCAATAACTGCATTGTTGCCAAAATTCACATTAGAACCTGCAAGTGTAATTTCAGTATAGAATGATGCTGATGCTGGACCGAAAATAGAGTCGTTGTAAATTCCTAATAAATTTGCACCAGCTATATCTGTTCTAATTGAATCATCTAACAACAATGTTGTTGTAATAGTCATAGTATCTGTAAAATGGATGGTTAAATTTTCGTTGTTAAATTCAGGAAACAATTCTCCATCTTTTTTACACGACATTAATACCATTAAAAAGAGAACGGAAAGCAAAAGTGCTTTCCGTGTATAAGGCAATACTAATTTTTTATTGTTCATTCTTAATCTTGTAATACTGATTCTAATATTTCGTCGTAAAATTCAGAATGAGCCTGAACAAACGTTTCCATATCTTGGTGTTTTAATTTTGGTTTATCAATACTATTGAAATAACTTTCTAATTCTGGGTGTACTTTTTCACTTCCCATAACAACTGCATCTGAAGCATTCATTGCAGCTTTATTAATGTCAATAAAAGATGTTTTTTTATAGTCGGCAACATCCTCAGCAGAAATTCCATCCATCATCGCTTTTTCAGCAAAGTTTTTATCTAACGATTTATCAAAGTCGTTATTGTATAATGAATAAACAACCTTTGCGTTTTCAAAAATAGGGTCTTTACTGTATGATGTTTTGATGTATAAAGGTACCAAGCTCGACATCCACCCATGACAATGAATAATATCTGGAACCCAGCCCAATTTTTTAACGGTTTCTAGAACACCTCTAGCAAAAAAGATCGATCTTTCATCATTATCTTCAAAAAACTTACCTGTTTCGTGGCAATTGGTAGTTCCTTTTCTATTAAAAAAATCTTCACTATCAATAAAATAAACCTGCATACGTGCTGGTTGAAGTGAGCCAACTTTTATAATTAAAGGGTGGTCGGTATCGTTGATGATCAAATTCATTCCTGACAAACGAATAACCTCGTGCAATTGGTTTCTTCTTTCGTTTATACAACCAAATTTGGGCATAAAAGTTCTTATTTCTTTTCCAGCCTCCTGAATTCCTTGAGGTAAAAATCTACCTACGTTTGATAATTCACTTTCTTCTAAATAAGGGGTAATCTCTTGGGAAATAAATAATACTTTCTTCTTTTTCATATGAATTTGATTGATGTTGAGGGTTAAACATGGTTATTCTCGGTTGTAGTTCCGAGCTTATCCACTAATTGTATGTGTCGATGTTTTGACACGTGATGAATCATAATCTTAATTTATGAATTGAACACAAAGATACTAATTTTTAGAGTGCAAGTCAAGCAAATTAAAATAGTTTAACAGTTTACTGAATTATTTATTTATTTTGCAGTCCAAAAAAATTAAACAAGCTACTATGCTTATTTACAAAACGGTTAAAGAATTAACTCAATTCTTAAATGATAATAAGCATAAAACGATTGGCTTTGTCCCAACTATGGGGGCTTTGCACCAAGGGCATCTGTCGTTAATTGAATTGTCGAGACAAAAAACAGAGGTAACCGTTTGCAGCATTTTTGTAAATCCTATTCAATTTAATAAACAAGAAGATTTAGACAATTACCCAAGAAATGTGGATGCAGATGTTGCGAAGCTTGAAACTGTTGCTTGTGATGTGCTTTTTTTGCCTTCTGTTGATGAAATGTATCCAAACAAAGCATTTAAATCGTTTGATTTTGGAAGTTTGGCTGAGGTAATGGAAGGTGAGCATAGACCTGGGCATTTTAACGGAGTAGCCAATGTTATTGAACGTTTTTTTGACATCATAAAACCACAAATGGCATTTTTTGGTGAAAAAGATTTTCAGCAAGTAGCTATTGTAAAAGCTTTAACCAAACAGTTGGGTTTACCAATTAAAATTGTGGGATGCCCTATTTTAAGAGAGCCAAGTGGTTTGGCAATGAGTTCACGTAACGAAAGACTTACAACTCAACAAAAACAAGATGCAGCAATTATTTTTGAGGCATTGAGCTACATCAAAACCCATTATTCAAAATTCACCATTGAAGAACATAAAACATATTTTTCAAAAGCAATTTCGGCTAAAAATATTGAATTGGAATACATCGATTTTGCCGATGGTAACACACTTCAACTTATAAATAACTGGAACGAAACTGAATATTGTGTAGTTTTTGTTGCCGTTCATGTAGGAAATGTAAGGTTGATAGATAATGTAACAATATTTATTTAATTTTGGCGCGTTATGCAAGTACACGTTTTAAAATCGAAAATACACCGCGTTAGAGTTACAGAGGCTGACCTAAACTATATTGGAAGTATTACCATTGATGAAGATTTGATGGAAGCATCAAACATTATTGAAGGTGAAAAAGTTCAAATCGTTAACATTAACAATGGCGAACGTATTGAAACTTATGTAATTAAAGGTGTTCGTGGCTCTGGTGGAATTTGCTTAAACGGACCAGCTGCCCGAAGAGTTGCGGTTAACGATATTATCATCATTATTTCTTATTGTATTTTAGACTTTGAAGAAGCAAAGAAATTTAAGCCAACGCTTATTTTTCCGAACGAAAACACCAATAAACTAAAATAAAAGGTTTGAAAAAATACCTCGTTCCATTTTTAAAAATAACCGTTCCGCTGGGGTTGGGTGTGTTTTTAATTTGGATGGTGTACAAAGATTTAACGCCTCAAGACATTTCCGACATTAAAGTTGCTTTTAGCGAAACCAATTATTTTTATATTGTACTCTCGGCAATGTTTGGTTTGTTAAGCCATGCCAGTAGAGCTTGGCGATGGAAATACCCACTGAAAGAATTGGGTTATAACGTTCACTTTTTAAATGGATTTTATACCGTTATGATTGGTTATTTTGCTAACATGGGTATTCCTCGTAGCGGAGAAATTATGCGTTGTGGTTTAATGGCAAAATATGAAGATATTCCTTTTAACAAATTAGTGGGGACTGTAATTGCAGAGCGTGTAGCTGATTTGTTGATATTAATAGCCTTTATCTTTTTGGTCATTTTTTTACAGTTCGAAAAATTGAGTGCCTACTTGATTGAAATGGGAATAATGGAAAAATTCTCGTTGCAAAAAATATTGATTTATTTAGGTGTATTGGTTGTTGGGGGTATTGTTGGATTTATCATACTTAAAAAATCAAATAACGTAATCATACTCAAAATAAGAGGGTTTCTGCAAGGTATTTTTGAGGGGTTAAAAACCATTGTAACCATGAAAGACAAGTGGTTGTTTATTGGGCATACCATTTTTATTTGGTTGATGTATGTAGTGATGTTTTACATTACTTTTTACAGTTTACCATCAATCGAAAATGTGCCGTTTTCTGGTATTATTACCGCTTTTGTAATTGGTGGAATAAGTATTACAGTTACCAATGGTGGAATTGGAGCTTATCCGTTAGGTATGGCAAGTGTTTTAGCATTGTATGGTATTGCTGAAAGTACTGGTTACGCTTTTGGTTGGGCAGTTTGGACAGGACAAACCGTTATGTTAATTCTTGGTGGTTTAGCTGCTGCAATTTTATTACCGAGGTTCAATAAGAAAAGGGAAATCCTCCCCTAACCCCTCCAAAGGAGGGGAAACTCTCTTCCCAAGGGGAAGTTGGAGATGGGATTTAAACCCTAATGTCTTTAATGTTCAGCTGAATAGTAGTATTTCCATTCCAAGTATTTTCTTCAATGTTATACACTATACTAAATGGAACTCCTGCCGCTATTTCGTTTTTGTATTCGCCTAAATTAAAACCAATACAAGCCAATTTTTGGTTGGGATTATCCTCTTGAAAAACATTCATTTTTAAATGATTTTCGCCAACGGTGTAAACATTTTCATCACAAAAAACTTGGTGTGATACAAAAACTGGTCGCATGTTACCCGGTCCAAAAGGACCAAATTGATTCAATACTCGAACAAACTTTTGGTCAATTTCCGATAAATTGATTTCGTCGTCAATTGTTATTTGTGGGATAAGCATGTAATCCTCAATTTGAGCAGTTACCACCTCATTAAACTTACTTGAAAACGCAGCTAAATTTTCTGGTTTTAAGGTTAAACCTGCGGCGTATTTGTGCCCACCAAATTGTTCTAGCAAATCGCTACAAGCATCAATAGCGTTGTACAAATCAAAATCTTTTACCGAACGTGCCGAGCCTGTAATTTTTCCGTTCGATTCGGTTAATACTATGGTTGGGCGATAATGGGTTTCGATTAAACGAGAAGCCACAATGCCCACCACACCTTTGTGCCAATCGCTTTTGTAAACTACGGTTGTTCTTTTTTGTTCAAAGTATTGGTCATCCTCAATAATTTGTAACGCTTCTTGAGTAATCAGTTTGTCAATATCTTTTCGGTCGGTGTTTAAATCGTTGATGTTTGCTCCAAAATCGGTGGCGGCTTCTTCGTTTTCGGAAACCAACAATTCTACCGCTTTGTTGCCAGATTCTAATCGTCCAGCAGCATTAATTCGTGGTGCAATGGTAAAAACTACATCCATGGTAGTTAATTCTTTTTTGAGTTTAGCCACATTTATCATGGCTTTAACACCTGGGCGAGGTTTTTCGTTAATGATTTGCAAACCGAAATACGTATAAACCCTGTTTTCGCCAGTTATAGGAACAATATCAGCACAAATACTGATGGCTAATAAATCTAAATAATTGTTGAGTAATTGTTCGTCTTTACCCGTTTTAATACTCCACGCTTGCATCAGTTTAAAACCTACACCACAACCCGAAAGCTCTTTGTAGGGGTAGTCGCAATCTCTTCGTTTTGGGTCTAACACAGCTACTGCATTTGGAATAGTGTCGCTAGGTTGGTGATGGTCGCAAATGATAAAATCAATGTTTTTTTGGTTGGCGTATGCTACTTTGTCAATTGCTTTGATACCACAATCGAGGGCAATAATGAGTGAAAAATTGTTTTGTTCTGCATAATCAATTCCTTGCAAGGAAATACCATAACCTTCGGCATACCTATCTGGAATGTAATACCCCAAATTGGAGTAGAAGTTGGATAAATAAGAATAAACCAAGGCTACTGAAGTGGTTCCATCCACATCGTAATCACCAAAAACCAATATTTTTTCATTGTTAGCAATGGCTTTTTCTATCCGTTCTATCGCCTTTTCCATGTCTTGCATTAAAAAAGGGTTGTGCGTATGTGTTAAATCGGGTCTAAAAAAATGTTTGGCTTCTTTTAAGGAGTTTATACCTCGTTGTATCAAAATGTTAGTTAACGATGGTGTTAGGTTTTTGAGTTCTTCTGATAGCTTTTGTATAGCTTCCTCGTTCGATTTTTCTGTTACTTCCCAACGCATTTGATAATCGGTGTTTTATTCAAAAAAAGCTAAGTTCCAGTATTATAAAAATACCAAAACTTCAATATTTAAGAGAATAAAAATTATTTAGAAACTATTTTAGCTAAATCTTTTTTTACCGAGGAAATCATATCAGACACAATTAAAGAACTTAACTCCTCAATTGAAGCTTTTGAGATATCTATAGTCTTTTTTGAGCTGTTTATATTTGATTCAATACAACTTACGTCAAGAATGATTTGTGAGAAACTATCCTCAGATGTAAAATATGAGTTAGAATTGGTTAAAAGTCCTTCCATGGTACAAAGTTAAAAATATTTTTGAAAAAATGGTTGATTTAACTCAGGATTAAAATAATGTTTTCTTTTAATCCAAATAAAGCCATCTCCTTTTGTAATCACTGCTATATCAACTGGTCCACCTACACTTTCTTCTGCCATTGTAAATCTTCTTTTTAAATATGTAAGATAGACCAAACTTTCAGCCATTTCAGCAAGGTCTTCCTTAGATAATTGAGAGACAGCTCCCATGAGAGGGTTTACATATTTTTGACTTACAATAGTATTAAATTGACTTTGATATTTGTTTACATAATTTTCTGCTTTCAATGTTTCCAAATGTTTTTGTACATTCAAAGGCATACCTTTTATAGATTTTATTTCTTTAATAAAACCATTTATAAAATTTCCAAAGACATTTGCTGATAATTGATTCAACTCTGGACTTACTCCTTGTAATATTGTATCAATAACATCAGTTTGAGCGAAAGGTCTTATACAGGAATGTTGATTATTTCCAATGGTAGCAATTTTGTTGTGATCGAGGTTATATCTTAAATTCCCATCAATCACAATAGAAACATTTATAGGTAATAGTTGTGGAAATAATTCTTTATCTCCATAGCCAGTAAATATAAGCCCAGTAAATTGTATAAATTGATCGTGGGTAATATAGGCGTAATAGGCGTTAATTAAAAGAGGTTCAATCTTATCTTTACTAAATTGAATCGAGGTGTGAGTTTCTAAACTATTGATTATTTTTGGCATGAATATCGATAGTTTGGTTTCGATATTTTTTTTATTCAATTTCGATAGACTTTCTATCTTCTTATGTTTGGGAATTTCATTAGCTATGTAGGTACTTAGTAGTTGGATGAAATTATTTTCAAGATTTTCTTTTTTCCCATTATTTTTCTTTAATGTTTCATTTAAAATTGCTTGAACAAACGACATTACATCTATCAAAACAAAATCGTCTTGTTTCTCATCGGCAAAGTATTCATTTAATTTTAACCATTGAAAAAAATCATCTTTGTATTCAGTAAGTTTAGAGAAACTTTTTTGCCCTAGGTTTTTTCTATATTCTTTTATTAAAATTTCCCATGGAATACCCATAAATTGAGCATTATTGTAGATAGCAATTCCTACAGGGTGAAATTTTGAAAGGGTAAAAATTTTGTTAGCAGAATTATATACTTTTCTATTTTGTAAACCACTGACAGTAACTGCACTATCAGCAGCTATTGCAACCCCTTGTTTGTTTAATATTCCTGCTACAGCCGTCATAATTATGGTTTTATTTTGAATCTTTTTACATTTACTTTTTTTATAAATAACCTAAAAAAAGCAATTAATTTATAATATTTAAAACGAATACGTTAACCCACCCAAAATGTTAAAACGTTGAGTTGGGTAATCTTCAAACTTTTGGTAACGTACAGCACCCATGTTGTTAAAGTTGATAAAAGCAGAAAGCTTTTTGGTATAGCGGTATTCCAAGCCTAAATTGGCATCAAATACGCCTTTTAATTCTTTGGCTTCTTCAGTGGTTACAATTACACCACTTGCTTCGGTAACGCTGCTAAATGCCTTTGCATATTGTTTGTTTATAAAGAACAAATCGGTACGTACAATAATTTTATCGCTTAAATCGTAAATGCCCGAAAGCGAAATTTTCATATCAGGTTTGTGCCAAGCTTTTAACTCGTTTGCAGGACTGTAATCAAAATAATCGCCACGTACAATTATTTTTAGTTTTTCTAATTTTTGGTAAGCCAACTCGCCACTTATTTGGTTTAAACCAACAGTATC
>JACJZD010000007.1 GCA_020635795.1 Flavobacteriales bacterium | reverse complement strand
ATCCGAATAAAGTGCATATGCACTTTATTCGCACTATGTGTTTAACCCAAATTTAGCAATTCAATCGGACTTTTTATTGCTTTTATATTATTAATTGCAACTTGTGTGTAAACCTCGGTGGTTCTGGTGCTATTATGTCCCAGCAATACTTGAATGTAACGTAAATCGATTCCATTTTCTAACAAATGGGTGGCAAAACTATGTCTGAGCATATGTGGCGTAATGTTTTTTCTAATGCCTGCTTTTTTAGAGGCATTCTTAATTATTCTTAAAACACTTGTTGGAGTATATTGTTCACCTTTTTGCCCTTCAAACAAATAAATTTTTGGCTTCCATTCCTTATAATAAACCCTTAAATCGTTCAAAACCGATTCGCTTAAAATCGTTAATCTATCTTTGTTTCCTTTGCCGTTTTTAACCGTTATTACCATCCGTTTACTGTCAATGTCTTCCAATTTTAAGTTGAGTAATTCGTTACGCCTTAATCCTGCTGAATAAAGTAAACTTACAATGCACTTGTGTTTAATGTTGTTGGTGTTTTTAATAATCGATTGAACCTCTTCTAAGCTAATTACTTTTGGTAAACTCTCCTTTTTAAATGGTCGTTCAACACTATAAAATCGGTTGGGCATTTCAAGTACAACTTCGTAATAAAACTTAATGCTGTTAATCATTTGATTAATGTAAGAGTGCGATTTTTTTTGTTGAACCAAAAGTTGCAAATAACTTCTAATATCAATTTCTGTTATATGTGTAAGCTCCTTGTCTTTGTAATGATTAATAAATATTTCAAACAAATGAATATAGGTTTTAGCTGTATTTAAGGAGTATTGTTTCAATTCTAATTTTTGTAAAAAGGTTTCGGGGCATTTTCGATAGTCTTCGGGTAAAGCTCTTTGTCTGTAATTATCAACAGTTACTGGGTTGTTATTGGTTTTGTTTTTGTGTTTTGGAAAAAAACTGGAGCAATTAATCCATGCCAAGCCTTTAAAATCTTCAAAAATTAGGTTCAAGTTTTTAGGGTTGTTTTTAATGTAAGCCATGCCAAATTCATTACTCCACTTTATTTCGGGTAATCCTTTTAGTACCGTTTGTAACATTTTATCAGGATAAAACTTTATACCAATTTGTTTCTCATTATTTATGAGTAAGTGTTTTAAGGTAATGTTTTTGTGTTGTTGAGCTTTCATTAAAGTAAATTTAAATAAGGATAAAACTACAAATCAAATTTATCCGTATATTTAAACGATTATTAAACGTATAATATACGACTATGAAATGTTTGTATTGCAAAGAAAAATTGAAAGGTAGAGTAGATAAAATATTTTGTACTCCTTATTGTAAATCAAGTTATCATTACCAAAATAATAAAGAAAAACAATCTAACATATTTGTTACTATCGACAAGCAATTAAAGCAAAATAGAAGAGTTTTAAAAAATTACAATAAAGCAGGTAAGGCAGTAATAAGAAAACAAGAGCTATTAAAATCAGGGTTTAATCCAAAATATTTTACTCATTATTGGAAAAACCAAAAAGGCGATGTGTATTTGTTTTGTTATGAGTATGGTTTTTTAGAGAAAAAAGAAGGCGAAAACTTAAAGTATGTTTTAGTTCAATGGCAAGATTACATGAATACTTAAGCTTTATTCACAATAATCTTTTTATAAATGGAAAAAGTGCAAGTATTGCATTTGGTTTTTAAATATGTAGTTTTGGTTTATGGAGTTAAAAAACAAAGTAGTTTGGATAACTGGAGCATCATCGGGCATTGGTGAGGGTTTGTGTTATGCTTTTGCAAAAGAACAATGCAAACTGGTTATTTCGGCTCGAAGAGAAAGTGAATTGCAACGTGTAAAAGAAAAAACAGGGTTAAGCAACGATAATATTTTGTTGTTACCCTTAGATTTGGAACATCACCACGATGCTAAAAAATGGGTTGAGCAGGTTATTCAAAAATTTGGACGAATTGATGTGTTGCTTAACAATGGTGGGTTGAGCCAGAAAGGTACTGCTATGCTTACAACTACTGAAGTTGAACGTAAAATAATGGAAATCAATTATTTTGGAAATGTAGCATTGACTAAAGCTGTAATTCCAGTTATGCAAAAGCAACATTCGGGTAGTATTGTGGTAACAACAAGTATTTTGGGCAAGTTCGGTTTGCCTTTTCATACCACTTATGCAGCTTCAAAACATGCCTTGTACGGTTATTACGATTCGTTACGAATGGAATTAAAACCGTTAAACATTAAAGTGATGCTGGTTGCTCCAGGATTTATTAATACCAAGGCATCGGTAAATTCGTTAAACCCCGATGGCTCTGTATCGAACGAAGATAGTCCTGCACAAATTAATGGCATGAAAACCGAAGTGTTTGCTCGTAAACTGATTTCGGCACTCAAACGAAATAAAAACCATGTGTACATTGGCAGCAAAGAACTGCTCGCCATTCCTTTTAAAACCCTTTTGCCCAATCTATTTTATACCATTATGGACAAAATGAGTAAAGGAAAATAATGCAGTTAAAAAGGTTAGCTTACATATTTTTATTTGTGCTAGTTTCCGTTTTATTATCGTGTAAAAGTACAAAAGTGGTAAAATCGCCTTACATTGTTGGTATTCCTCCAGAAGATGAAACCAATTACAATAAATCAGAACCTAGCAACGAAACCATTGCCGATTTTTTAACTGAATATCTGAATTTAAAATATCCTGATAAAGATTTTAAAACCTTTATTTATATCTCGGTAAAATATCAAAAGCTGTATTTAATCAACAATCAGAAAGTTGTAAAAAAATACCCTGTTTCAACAGCAGTGCTGGGTGTAGGTAATAAAATGAACAGCATGCAAACTCCTTTAGGTTTGCATACCATTAAACGTAAAATTGGAAACAACGTACCGCTTGGCGGTTTGTTTTATTCTAGAGTATATTCAGGAAGGATTTCAACCATTTATACCGAAAAAGTAAAGTCGCTAACCGATGATGTGACTTCTCGAATTATGTGGCTGCATGGTGAAGAACCAGGCATAAATAGAGGAAGAGATATTGATTCATACAAACGTTACATTTACATACACGGCACTTCAGAAGAAGGTTATATTGGCGAACCCGCTTCGCACGGTTGTATAAGAATGAAAAATAGCGATGTAATTGAACTATTTGATAGCGTTGAGGAAGAAATACCTGTAATTATTCTAAAGGTTTAACTAAACACCAAACTGTCTCAAATGGTGGTCGAGATGCTTATAAAACATGTTGTTCCATTCGGTTTTATTTAAAGTACCAAACGAGTGAGATTCCTTTCCATCAAATTCTTTTTCGCCTAATTGCTGAGTTTTTGTGATGTAGTCGACTAAACGTTTTTTTTCAACTTCAAAATCTTTTTCATCACTAATAATAAATACAGGAGCTGTCTGGCTACTATGTTTATACGGTTTTTCACTCACCACCGTATTTTTAACCAAGAGTTTCAAAATAAATTTCATAAAACCTTTTGGTTGAGGGTGTTTGTTATCGTAAACCAATTCATAAGTAACATTACAGTGTGCCAACATTTGTGATACGCTCATTTTGCCCCAAACGGCTTTTGTTGTTGGTGTTAATTGATTTATTCTAGCAATAATTTCTTGACAATCTGATGAGTTGAAAATGTTTTTCATGGGTTACTTTTTTTGTAAAGATAAAAATTTTTGAAACCATTGCTTATTAAAAATAGCCTCAACATTAAAAATGAAATCATTACTAATGTTGAGGCCATAATTAATGGGAACTACTGTTTAACAACTCGGATGGTAGCTCTATAATCATCCGATTGTAACTTAACAAAATATAAACCAGAAGGTTCGTTTAAGTTGAGTTGAATGAAGTTTTCATCAAAATATTTTTGGTTTAAAACCAATTTTCCATAAACATCATACACTTCAATAGTTACATTTTTGTAAACAACTCCTAAATCAATATTTACAGCACCTTTAGTTGGGTTAGGATAAACAACCACGTCATGTTTAAATGTATTGTTGATAATCCCAACTGTGTTGATTACAATACAACTTGAAGTATCGACACAACCGTTTTGGGTAACTTGAACAGCATAAGTTCCATTTATAGTAGCCGTAAAACTTTGATTATTTTCTCCAACCAACGGACTGTTTCCATTATCACAATCTAACCATTGGTATGAAGCAGCATTGGCATTACTGGTTAATGTGTTTAATGTATGATTAACAGTATTGTCAACATTGTTGATGGTTAAATTAATGGTAATTACACTATCGCAACTTACTGCATTTGGTATGGTAGCAGTTTTTACTCCTGAAGTAGTATAAACAATACCATCGGGTGCAGTATAACTAAAACAAGCGGTTTCATTAATAGTGCTTGTTGTGCTTTGTTTTATGGTTAAGTTAATGGTTATGGTACTATCACAACTCACACTATTAGGTATTACAGCAGTTTTTATTCCAGATGTAGTGTAAATAGCACCATCAGGGGCAGTATAACTATCGCATTCGGTAGCACTAATAGATGATGATGTTTTCATGTAAATAGATACAGGAACAACTATTGTACTATCTAAACCTGACAACGTATCGGTAACCGTTAATGATACATTGTAAACTCCCGTATTGTAATAAGTGTGCGATGGATTAGTTAAATTACTATTGTTTCCATCACCAAAGTTCCACAAATAGGTATCTCCATCAATGCTATTGTCGGCAAATGAAACTACTGTTGAATCGCAATTTCCAGACATGGTATAGTTAAAATTGGCTATTGGTAGTGCCATTTTATTTATTGAATCGGATGTAACTACACTCCACATGTTTAGGCTATCTTTAAATTGAAAATGAATGGTGTGTATTCCTTTTGTAAGTTGTGTTAAATCAAGATCATCAATAAGGTTTAACTGCTGTACAGGTGTTGGTAAATTAACCGTATTAACTTGAGCAAAATTGCTATCGAACCAGTACCTGTAAGTAGTAATTTTATTCGATGTTATACTTGTTGGTGGCATTTTATAAAAAAACTGACTCAACACACTACTCCACATTTCGGTATTGTCTTTAAAACGAATGTTAAACGAATGAACGCCATTGCTTATCGCATTGGTTGCAATAATGGTACTTAAATTAAGCTGTTGTTGGTTGGTAACTGTTTGTGCAACCACATTTGCATAATCATTATCAAACCAATATTCGTAAGCAACTATATCTCTGTTTACGGTAGCAGTTGGATTAATTTTATAAAAAAATTGGCTTACCACACTACTGTATTTCGAACTATTGTCCCACGAACGAAAATTGAAGGTATGGATTCCATTGGATAAACCATTAGTTGGAATATTGGTATTTAAATTGAGTTGATCAACTGGCGAAATGGTTGTACTTGTTTTGTTAGCAAAATCATTGTTAAACCAGTATTCATAGCCAACTATTTTTGGTATGACACTATAATTAACCAGCAAATCATCAATGATAATTTCACTTGCATTAGTAATATCATTCACCTCTAATTTAATGGTTGTTACTGTTTGATTTATACTATATGCTTTATTACGAGGAGTAGCATCTGGCACAGTACTGTTAACTGGTAAAGCACCTAAATCAGCAGAACCCATTGCTACATTATCGAGTAAAACTTGACCCTGCGAACCCCAATTACCACTAATTTCCATTTCTTTCCAACTAATTGAATTTACGTAGGTTGGTGTTGGAAAAGTTATGGTTAAGGTTGTTTTGTAATTATTAAAACAGCTTGATCCACAAGTTGATTTTCCAAAACTAAAAACTTTGGTGCTTCCAAAATTGGTGTTGTTTATTATTCCAGGTGGAACAGTATAAGTTCCAACAGTTTGATAGGATATTAAAGTGTTAAATGTTCCTGATTCAAATCCTTCATTTATTACTGTTTGAGCATTTAGTTCAAATATAAAACCCGCTAGTACTATCAATAATATATATATCTTTTTCATAAGTTTAAATTTTAATTAGTTTGTGCTCCAACTTTTAGTTGAATATTTAAATCGCCATTGTTATCGGTTTGTGGGGCAATGTTTTTAGTTTGTATATGTGGATTTTGTGGTACAGCTCCTTCTTTGTAAGGAAACATCCCTCCATAAATACCTACTTCACTTCCATCTGTACCTAAAAAAGTTCCTGGGTTTTGAAGGTGATAATTAAAAGAATAATTGAAAGCTGTGCCTGTTTGGTTTACAAAAATATCGGCTTGTAGTATGCCTGTATAGTTGCCAGTAGCTGTTGGAGTTACCCCGTAAGAAGGAGTAGGTTCTACATAAATATTATTATTAAAAATGTTTCCATAACCATTTACATCAGCATTATAACCTTCCCAAATAATAATGTTATTGTTTAAGGTGTTATTGTTTCCGAAAAATAAATAGTCATAAGATGACCCATAGATGTAACCTAAAATAATATTGTTAGTTATCAAATTCCCTTCTGAACCCTGAAACGTGTTCACAATAATATTGTTAGAAAGCAATGCCGTTTGTGCATTTTCTAAATTAATACGTTGAATAATAACATTTCCAATAATGCTTAAATTATTTGATGGATTAGATAAATTTCCATTAACATTTAACTGCCCATTAATTTTACAGCGTTTTATTATTACTCCATTAATGGATTCATTTGAAGATAAGTATACATGACCTGTAATCTCGACTCCTTCAAGATGAAATAAATCAGCATTTTCTTTTAAAGTAACATTTCCATTAATAAATGTTTTACCAGTAGTAAGGGTAGAATCTACATAATGTCCAGCTCCGAAAATAGTTAATCTTTTGTCAAAATTAGGTGGAGGAGTAAATGTTCCACCAGGTAGATAAATGGTATCTCCGTCAATAGAGGCACTATATGCATCTAAAAATGGATTTATGTTGCTAAAAATAGTTGTTACTCCATTATGGTGTAAGGCTACTTTTTGTTGAGCTTGAGCTGATAAGTTAAATAGTAAAAAACTTGCTAGAATTGTTTTAAAGATTGTTTTCATATGTTTAGTTTTAGTTATAAGTGGTTTTTTAATTGTTTTGAGCACCAACTTCAATTTGAATGTTCAAATCGCCGTTGGTATCGGTTTGTGGAGCAATTTGTTTAAATCTAATGTGTGGGTTTTGAGGTATTAATCCAGCTTTAAAAGGGAATGTGCCGCCGTAAATTCCAACAGGGTTGTTGTCTGTACCAACATATGTTACAGGGTCGAGCAAGTGGTTATCATTGGTTTTTACCCAAGTATAACCAACTTGGTTAACAAAAACGGTAGATTGGGTTACTCCGATATAGTTATTAATTGAAATGGGTGACACACCAAGTTCTGGACTAGAATGGCAGAATAGGTTTTTTTCAAATGTGTTTCCAGTTCCACTAATAGAATACATATCAGCGTTGAAAATTACATTGTTCTTAAATGTATTGGAATTAGCATTGTAAATAGTTCTTCCAGATGCCGAACTCCACGAACCTCCATTTCTTAAAAAGATATTGTTTTGTATTAAATTACCTACGGTATAAGACAATTGGCCTTCGAAAATGCTATTCGTAATCATGGAGTTGTGCACATTCTCAATATTTACATTACCATTAAAAACAGTTTCAGAAATCAATAAGTTATCTGTATTGTTTCCTGAATTACCACTTATGGTAAGACTTGAATTAAAATAGCATCTAGTAATGTGCGCATTATTAAAGGAAGTATTGGATAGTGTAGAAATAGTAGCTTGAAAAAAAAGCCCTTCTAAATGTAAATTATCTGCATTTTCTCCAATAGTAAATCCTAAAGTTATCTTAGTTAAATTAGTTGCAGCCGTAGAATCTTCGTGAAAACCAGCTCCAAAGATAGTGAGTCCTTTATCTATTGTTGTTGGTGGTTGAAATGCACCTCCAGAAAGATAAATAGTATCACCTGTTATAGCTGCATTGTAGGCATCTACAAATGGATTAATGGTGTTGAAAATAGTGGTTACTCCACTACTATGCAATGCAACTCGTTGTTGAGCTTGAGTTGTAAAGTGAATTAGTAATAATGTTGCAAGAAATGTCTTTAAAATCGTTTTCATAGGTTTAGTTTAAGTTAGTTATTTATGATTTATATTAATAAAGTTAGTTTAAAAGCCAATTTTTTAGCATGATTTGCATCATGACAAAAAATGATATTTATCAATAACGACGGTGCTAAAAGGAAGGTTTTGAATAAAAAAAAAGGGAATAACATTGTTATTCCCTTTTTTAAATTGAGTGGATATATATTACACAGCCGCCAATTGAATGGTGCTTAAATTTTTATAAATACCGTCGTCTTTTTTAAGTAATTCAGCATGTGTGCCTTTTTCTTTAATCTTTCCATTATCTAAAACAATAATTGAATCAGCATTTTTAATGGTAGATAAACGATGAGCAATAACTATAGATGTTCTGCCTTTCATTAATCGCTCTAAAGCTTCTTGAACCAATCTTTCACTCTCCGAATCTAAAGCACTTGTTGCTTCATCTAAAACCAAAATAGATGGGTTTCTTAAAATGGCTCTTGCAATGGCTATACGTTGTTTTTGTCCGCCACTCAATTGTATACCTCTATCGCCAACAAGTGTTTCAAATTTCTCAGGAAAACTTTCAATAAAATCAAGCGCATTGGCTTGTTTTGCAGCTTCAAAAATTTCTTCTTCGGTAGCACCTGGTTTTCCGTATTCAATGTTTTCTTTGATTGTTCCTCCAAAAAGCATTACTTCTTGTGGTACTAGTGCCATCTGACTTCTTATTTCTGAAAGATGATAATCTTTTAAATTTTTTCCATCAATGGTAACTTCACCTTCGGTTGGTCGGTAAAAACCAAAAACCAACGCTGCAATAGTCGATTTTCCTGCTCCAGAAGGACCAACAAAAGCCAATAATTTACCTTTTTCAACCTCAAAGGATATGTTTTTTAATACATTAATATCTCTACGTGAAGGGTAGGAAAAGTTTACATTGTTAAAAGCTAAGTTTCCTTCAATTTTGATGCTGTTTGGTTTTGATAGTGATATTTCTTCTGTTTTTTCTTCTAAAATATCCATCAAACTTTCTGTAGCTCCAATTGATTTTTGTAATTGTGAAAACAAATCGGCAGTACCACCAAACGAAACCCCTAAAAATGCAGCATACAAAGCAAATTGCAATAATTCTCCAATGGTAATTCCTTTTGTGGGGTCAGCTTCGTTTAATTGAACCATATGCAAGCCATACCAAACAATAGCCATTAATGCCGAACCAGCTACAAACATAATTAAACCAATAAACATACCTCTCCATTTTGCTCTCTTAATGGATGTTTCTACGGATTGATCAATACTATTTCTATAACGTAGAATTTCAAAAAACTCGTTAGCATAAGCTTTAACATTAGCAATACCGTGTAAAGTTTCATCAACTACCTTGTTTGACTCGGTAATGTCGTCTTGTGCTACTACGGATAGTTTTTTAATAAACTTACCAAAGAATACTCCAATAAGAGCAATAATAGGGATGACAGCAATGATAAAAATGGTTAATCGACCAGAAATGTAAAACAAGAAAAACAAACCCACAGGAATGGTAATAAACTGACGAATTAATTCGGCTATGGTAATGGTAAATGTTTCTTGTAATAATGAAATGTCAGCACTAATTCTACTGCTTAATTCACCAACTCTTTTTTGAGAAAAGAAACTCATTGGTGAAGAGATAAGGTGTTCGTAAGTTTTGTTTTTAAGCAATGCCAACGATTTGTGAGCTACAATTCCGAAAAGGTAGATTCGTAAAAACGCCGAAATTCCAATAACAAAAAACAATCCAATAATCAATTGTATAAAAAAAGTAACTTCTTTGTCAGACGAGCTTTTAACAGCGTCCATCAAGTTGCCTAAAATACGTGGAAACGCAAGTGTTGCCACTGTTGATAGTAGTAAAACAAAAAGACCAAAAATAAATGGAACTTTAAATGGTTTAATAAATTGAAAAACTCTTAAAGCTTTCTTTGTTGCCTCTTTCGAAAACGGATTTTGTCGTTTTTTTCTTGTCATAGTTCTACCTTCTTATTTCTCGCAATCCCGATAGCTATCGGGAGCTAACTTTGCAAAGTTTTTAGTGTTTTTTTATTTCTTCTGTCTTCCATCTTCCAACTTCTGTCCTCTGTCTTCTGTCCTCCGTCCTCCAACTTCCAACTATTCCCTAAAATTTCTTCTTGTTTTTATCTTGAAAATCTAAAGATGTTATCCCTAATTTTTTCAAAATACGCTTAATGTTTAGTTTCAACGGTTCTTTAATTGATGTAGCAATTTTTTTACCCAACGCATCATCTGGTCGAGCAATAAAATGAGAATCTACATACTTAAAATTTTTATCGGTAACAGTAGAGTAATAAGTATAGAACGATTTTCTTGTTTCACCTTCTGGAACGTTAATTTTTCCGTAACCGTGAGGTGAAGTTTCGTCGGTTAAAAATATTACAGCTCTATTAAAATCGCATGGAACTTTGGTTACACATTGTGTCATTTTTTTGTCCCATAACTCCAAATCGCCACCATATTCAGGTTTCCATTCTTTGTTAAGGTAAATTAAAAAATTTAGCCTTCTCCATAGGTTTTCCATAGGGTTAAAGTTGGAGTCGATGTGAATATCAACATAACTTCCGTTAGCTCCTTGGTGTACTCCAGCGCCCAAAGCATCGTTAGTAGTAACCAAATCGTTTAAACCAGTAATGGTTTCAACAATTTTAATAAATTCAGGACTAGCCAATGCGTTTTTAATTACCAAAAAATCAGGATGAAACCTTTCAAAATGATAATCTTCGTTTTTGTTTTCGTTAATGCTTTTACGTTTTACATTTAATACATCCATTTTAGGGAAGTTCTCGTAAAGAGAAGTAGCGAAATCTTCAACTAAAAAATCAGGTAAAACAATATGTTTGCAAGGGTTTCCATTCTCGTATTGGCGTTTTAATTCAAGAATTTTTTCTTCGTTAAAATAAATAGGATTTATGATGTTGGTCATAGATTATCAAAAAATTAATGTGCAAAAGTAAGTAATTATTCAATTAAAAGAAGTTAATAAAACCAAAGTGTATTTTTGCCGATCTAAACAAAATTGGGTTGTCGAATTGTTGTCCTAATGCATAACTGATCGAAAAAATACCTGCTTTGGTGTCAAAACTCATTCCAGTTCCAAAACCATAAGGGCGGTCGGAGATATAACCTTTAATATTGTCTTTTTCGTAATACGATTGGTCGAAGAATAAGTATAGGTAGGAATTTTGCTCTAAAATGTAACGAAACTCGAATGTCCCAATGCTGTAAAATGTAGTAAATATTGATTCTTCGTCAAAACCACGTAACGTGAACAAGCCTCCTATTCGAACCAATTCATTATCGAACAAACTTTCGTTGATGGTAAAACCATTTTTAGAACTTAATTTAATTACGCTTCGTTTGGCTACTGGGAAATAAAAATCTAACACCGAATTACTGTTGTACAGGCTTGAATTTAGTTTTATCCCATCGTAAAGCGACTCCTTAATGGCACTATTTTTTGAGATGATTTTTGTTCCCACCGAACCATCGGCAACGATACTAAATCCTTTTCTTGGATTGAGGTTGTAATCTAATTTTGCGTAATGTATTCCAATTCCGTAAAGTTGGGTAGAAACATCAGCATAATCGGGTAAAACGGTAAGTGAGGCAAAGCGTTTTGTAGAGAGTAATGAGGAGTTTTTGTTTTGATAAAAGACACTAAAATAGTTGTTCCCTTTCAAAATATATCTCACACCAATTTTATTAAACACATCAATAAACGTGGTGTCGCGTTTGTACAATTTAAAGTTATAGTCAAACCCAAAAGGTGTGTTAAATAAAAAAGGATAAGCTATTCCAGTATTCAAATCTTGTGTCTGCTCTTGAATAGACCGCCAATTAAAAAATATTTCTTCGCCTTTTTTAAACGAATTGAGCAAGTTCAGCTTAACATCTCCTGTTAATCGAATTTTGCCCGTTTGGTTATTGGGTTGAACACCCAAAATACCATTAAATCTGCTGGCTGCTTTCTTTTTTAAATCCAATACAATTTTAGATTCACTTTCGTTAAAAATTACTTTAAAGGGCTGTTTTTCTTCAACAAAAGGCAACTCTTTAATACGAATAGTAATGTTTTTAACCAACGCTTCGTTGTAGCTATCGCCATTTTTTATTCTAATGTAATTTTGAATGTATTGTTTAGAAATGGTTGCATTGCCATGAATTAACACACTATCAATTTTATACCGATGATTTTTGTTGAGGACTAAATTTCCTTTAAAGGTGTTGTCTTCAATTTTTATGCTATCAAACTGCAAAGAAGCAAAAGGGAAACCGTTGTTTTCGTAGTGTTTTATAATCCTTATAAAAAAATTGTTCAATTGACTTTTGTTAAAAGGTTTGTTGTTAAACACCTTATCTCTAAACCCGATTTTGCTTAAAACCTCCTCATCAATATTTACAGGCGTTAAATAATTCCATTTGTACACTTTGCCAAGATGAATGTAGGCTTTGTAAAATGTGGTGTCGACAATAATACTGTCAATGCTAGCGGTTAAGTAGGCTTTACCATTTAATTCATTTATTACTTTGTTGAGTTCGTTGTTTAATTGACTAGCTTCAAAATACCTATTGTGTGTAATTAGCTTCGACGATTTTATTGTACTGTCGTTAAAAAAAGTTGCCAATGTTATTTTTTGGGAAAATACAGTAGTTAACCCGAACAGAACAAAAAATAATATGAGTAGGAAGTTTTTCAACAAGAGTATTTAACGTGGTAAAGTTGGTATTATTCTATTTTCCAATCAATAGGTTTTTTGCCCATTTTTTGAAGTAATTCGTTGGTTTTACTAAAATGCTTGTTTCCAAACCAATGTCCTTTGTTGGCACTCAATGGTGAAGGGTGTCCGCAAGTTAGCACATGATGTTTAGTAGCATCAATTTTTTGCCCTTTTTTCTTTGCAAAACCACCCCAAAGTAAAAAAATGATGGCTTCATTTTCAGTCGATAATTTTTCAATAACTGCATCGGTAAATTTTTGCCAACCAATGTTTTGATGGGAGTTTGCCTCACCTTGGCGGACAGTTAGTGTAGCATTTAACAATAAAACACCCTGTTTTGCCCAATTGGTCAAGTTGCCACTTTTTGGATATTCGTAGCCCAAATCGGTTTTTATCTCTTTAAAAATGTTTTCTAACGATGGTGGATGTTTAACGCCATCTAAAACTGAAAAACATAAACCATGAGCTTGATTTGGACCATGATAAGGGTCTTGCCCAATAATAACCACTTTTACTTGGTTAAAAGGAGTAAGGTTAAAGGCGTTAAAAATGTCTTTACCAGCAGGAAAAATGGTCGATTTCCTTTTTTCTTCAACTAAAAAGTGTTTAATCTTTTTAAAGTAATCGGAGTTAAATTCGGCTTCGAGGACTTTTTTCCAGCTTTCTTCAATTTTTGGTGCTACATGTTCCATTTAAAAATTAACTTTTTTATTGAATTGGTTAATAATATAAAATTTCAATTTTAATTTGAATAAAACAACCTTTAAAATCAATACTTTCTTATAAAAGAGGCATTTGTGAATAACTTAAATTGTTTTTTGAAAGTTAATATTATTATCTTTGTAAAATAGCTAACGAATAATAGATACGATGACTAAAAAAGTTTTACTTGCTTCAGCCACTCTTTTTTTAATTGCAATAGTTTACTCTTCTTGTAAATCGCACGAGACTTGTCCTGCTTACGGAAAAGCAAACACTACAAAAACTATCCCTGCTTAATTAATGAATTGGTTAACCATTGAATCTTTAGCAGACCTGAATAAAGCTGTTGAAGATTCAACTATGGAAGAGGTTAAAGCCGTTTTAATTTTTAAACACAGTACTCGTTGTTCGATAAGTTCTACAGCTAAATTCCGTTTAGAATCTAAATGGGAAAACAACGAAAAAATTCCAACTTATTATTTAGATTTAATCCAGTACAGAACAATTTCTAATCAAATTGCTTCAGATTTTGATGTTTACCACGAATCGCCCCAAGTAATTGTATTACAAAATGGTAAATGTGTTTACCATGCTTCGCATTTATCTATATCGGTAAACGATATTTTGGATGCTATCAAAAATTAAAACTTACGGTTTGCTTAATGTCGGGGTGTAAACTTACCGCTACCGGACAAGTTTTAGCTGCATTCATCAATATTGTTTTTTCTTTATCCGTATAGTTGTGATTACTAAAATTGATGTCAACAATAATTTCTGAAATTCTTCGAGGATTGGCAGCCATAATTTTTGTTACCTCTGCACTAATATCTCCCAACGTAATGTTACTTGTATTGGCTTGTATGCCCATAATACTTACCATACAACTTGCTAAACCAGTTGCTACCAAATCAGTTGGAGAAAATTTTTCACCTTTTCCATTGTTATCAACCGGGGCATCGGTTAAAATTGCTGTGTTGCTTCTAACATGAACTGCCTCTGTTCTTAAACTACCTAAATATTTTACTTTTGATGTAATCATTTTTGTTTGATTTGATGGCTAATAAGCGTTAGTTAATCATGCTACAAATCTACACATTGTTACATTCTAACTTTGTTATATTAAAACATTATATTTATTAACTTTGGTGTTTAATGAGAAAAAATCTCGCCATACTTCTACTAATTGTTTTGCCAGCGTTAATGATGGCACAAGAAACGGTTTTTGAAGAAGCTCGAACCATTTACAAACGCGACCAAGTTTTTGGTGGGCATTTGCATACTACAGGCTGGGGGTTGAATTACCGATATTCCATGTACACTTCAGGTTTTAGTAAAAGAGGCTACGAAGTAGAATTTACCACCATAAAACATCCAAAAGAAATAAAAACATTTAGTTCTATTTTAGATAACTCGAACGGTTATTTTTATGGTAAAATGAATTATTTGTTGGCACTTCGTTTTTCAACGGGAAACCACAAAACCTTTATCAGTAAACAAAGTGTAAAAGGGGTAGAAATATCTTACTTTATTCATTACGGAATTACTGCTGCTTATGCAAAACCTGTTTATTTAGAGGTGATTACGCAGAATATAGATAAATTACCCATAACTGAAATACAGCGTTACGACCCCGACAGACACGATAGAGGAGATATTATTGGTAAAGCTTCGTTTTTTAGAGGTTTTTTAAATGGTCGTTTTTATCCTGGAGCATATTTAAAAGTGGGCTTAGGTTTTGAATCTTCGCGACAAGTCAGCAACATTAACGCTATAGAAGTAGGTGCAACTTTAGATGCATTTTTGCAAGATGTTCCGATTATGGCTAAAACACCTAACCAACAGTTTTTCTTAAATTTATTTGTAGCACTTAATTTTGGCAGCAAAAAAACAGAATAATATAACATGGAGAATAGTTCAGTGAAGACAGCAGAAAGAGTACGTAAACCAGATTGGTTGAGAGTAAAATTACCAACTGGTGAAGAATATAAAAAGGTACGGAATATAGTTTCCGATCATAAATTACATACCATTTGTGAGAGTGGAAACTGTCCGAATATGGGAGAATGTTGGGGTGCAGGAACTGCTACTTTTATGATTTTAGGAAATATATGTACTCGTTCGTGTGGGTTTTGTAATGTGGCTACAGGAAGACCTTTGGCTGTTGATTTGCAAGAACCAGAAAGAGTTGCTAAGTCTATTCAATTGATGAAAATTAAACACGGTGTAATTACATCGGTAGATAGAGATGATTTAAAAGATGGAGGTTCGATTATTTGGGCTGAAACCATTACCAAAATTAGAGAGCTAAACCCGAATACAACCTTAGAAACCTTAATTCCTGATTTTAAAGGTGAATGGGATAATTTACAACGAATTATTGATGTAGCTCCAGAAATTGTTTCACACAACTTAGAAACCGTAAGAAGATTAACTAAGCAAGTTAGAATACAAGCCAAATACGACAGAAGTCTTGAAGTGCTGAAACGTTTAAAAGATGGTGGAATGAAAGTAAAATCGGGCATTATGCTGGGTTTAGGCGAAACAGAAGAAGAAGTGTTAGAAACCTTACAAGATTTAAGAAATGTAGGTTGCGAAATTGTAACCATTGGGCAATACTTGCAACCAACCCCAAAACATTTACCTGTTGTTGAATTTGTTCACCCTGACCAATTTGCTAAATACAAAAAAGCAGGAATGGAAATGGGTATAAACTACATTGAAAGTGGACCATTGGTTCGTTCGTCGTACCATGCCGAGAAACATCTTTAAGTTTAGTTTACAGTTCTCAGTCTTCAGTTCTCAGTCCACAATTGGAAAAACAAACTAATTGACAACAAACTAAAAACTATACACTATATACTAACAACAATACACTATCAACCATTAAAACCTACGAACACATATTTTTCGATTTAGATCGAACCTTGTGGCATTTTGAAGAAAACTCCAAAAAGGTGTTGCTCGATATTTTTAACGATTTTGGTTTGCAACAGCACATCGAATTTGAAGATGATTTTTTAACCGAATACTATAAGATTAATGAGTTGTTGTGGGAACGTTACCGTAAAAACAAAATTACCAAAGACGAATTACGTGGCGAACGTTTTAACCTTACACTAAAACATTTTAAAGTTGAAAATGCCCACATGGCTAATGAAATGGGGCATTTTTATGTGAACCAATCGCCCATGCAAACCATTTTGTTGCCTCACACTTTGGAGGTGCTAAATTATTTAAACAACAAGTACAAGTTGCACATTATTACCAACGGTTTTGAAGAAGTACAACACATTAAATTACGCGAATCTAAAATTGGGCATTTTTTCGACCAGCTTATTTTCTCGGAAACAGTTGGAGTAAAAAAACCACACCCTTTAATTTTTAAAAAAGCCCTGAAAAATGCTGGTGCAAAAGCTACCAACTCTATTATGATTGGCGATGACTATTACGCCGATATTTATGGTGCACAACGAGTAAAAATGGACAGTGTTTATTTTAATTTTAACAAGGTTGCCCATCAGCACCAAGCCCACCACGAGATACATTGTTTGAGTGAGTTGAAGGAATTGCTTTAACGTTCCGTATAAGCGGTCGTTTTAATGCCGTTTATACATTGTTAGCAAAAGTTCATTTTTATATTGACCAATTTGCCCCATTACGTTTAGGTGATGGATGGTGAGTGTACCTGATATTGATAATTGCTCCATTCACATTTAATGGAGTCCATGTTTTAAATCTAATATTCTTAATTTCAGAAAAAGCCAATTCCATGTAGGCCTGGCTAATAAATCCACAAACTATTATTTCTTTGATTTCATTTTCTTTTGTGACCTTTTCGATTCTTTCTCGGAGATTTGCTACTGTATTTAATTCATCAATTCCACTAATCTTTTTCTTAATATCATTCAAGAAGTGATTACTTGAATATTTGAGTTTTTTAATATTCATGTACTCTAGAAGTGATTTGGGAACTGACTCATAAACTCTTTCGTCAAGTGGAAATTGGACGGCATTTAATATTCCGGTCTTATCAATTTCTTTATTTTGAATAGCAATTCCAATTGGAGTTGAAATATTAAATAACTCTTTCGACATAACCAAACCAGTTTCACCGCATGCCGGATTTTTAATTTTATTTCAGTCGTATGAGGAGATTCAAGAATGTAAATCCTATCACTAAAATCAGCTACAATATCATCAATTTTATATTCAGAGTAATCCGTAATCATATTCCACTTAGATTTTTTGTTGCTCCTTCTAATTGTTCATGAGCAAACAAACTAACTGAAAATGCATCATACATATTCAGTTGTTCTCCAAATGCTTGAAAATAGGCAGCCGAATTATCTGATAGTTTATGAAAAAGTGAGGAATATTTCTTTTGGTTAAAAAAATGTGGTTGTGTGGAATTATTCCTAAATGATTCCTCTTGGTTTTTCAAGTAGGACAACGGTAAATTGATGTCTCTCATTCCTAAATCGTCAATGTCGAAATTTAAATAGTACTGATTATCATCTGGGTTAAGAATTACACCAATATTTGTTGCCGCATATGTCGAGCCTGATTTCACTTGTTCAATTTCAAAATTGATTTCCAGTGGGATAAATGTAGGTTTCATATTTATCGAATTATTATCATTTGTCTGAATTTCTTTTTTATTATCCACTTTTGTCTCCATGAACTCCATAAATCTATCTGCATGTATGATGCATTGAGAAGCTAATGCTGCCGCATCAGAACCTCTTGTTGTATTGGCTTCAAAAGTTTTTAATTCAGCTATGGATTTTTTGCAGATTGGTATTAATATATCTACATTATGCTCAACGATATGTTCTACATGTTTTAAAAATCCTTCTAAAATACTACATAGCTCACGAATTGAGGTGTCATCAGAGAAAAGGTAATATGAAATTGTGTCACTTAATATTTTGTGATCTTGAGTGTAGTATGTGAACATTTCTATTATTTATTTTTGCTAACATCCGAATAAGTACACCAGTGTACTTATCCGCACTATCCGTTTACCAAATATAATAAATAAAAAAAGAGTCCCGCAATATTGCGGGACTCTTTTTTTATTGTGTAAAAGCAAATAAAATTACTCTGCTTTTTTCTCTTCAGTTTTTGCTTTGCTAGCACAACAAGATTTTCCTGATGCAGCAGTTTTGTCTTTAGAATGGCAAGAAGCTTTTGCATCAGCACTAGCTTTGTCTTTTGAGCAACACGCTTTTTTAGCATCTTTTGAAGAACATTCTTTTTTAGCGTCTCCTTTTTTGTGAGTACACTCTTTTTTATCACATTTTTTACCGTCTTCGCAAGGGTTAGCGTAAGTTAAACCAACAAAGCTAATAAATGCAACAGCTAACATTAATTTTTTCATATCAATAGAGTTTAATTTTTTAATAACGTAAAATTATGATTTTAAATTATGCAAAATCCTTAGTTAACAGAATTTAACAGTTTATTAAACAATTTAGAATTGTTCTAAACAATTACAGTTCTGCCAATTTGGTAATTCCACCTTTTACTTTTTCGTTAAGGCTAACGTTAAGTTTGGTGCCAATGGGTAGGTACAAATCTACTCTCGAGCCAAATTTAATAAAACCACATTCGTCGGTTTGGTTAGCCACTTGTCCTTCTTTATGGAAAAAAACAATACGTTTTGCCAAAGCTCCAGCAACTTGTCTAAACAATACACTTTGTCCTTTACTGTTTTCAACCACAATGGTAGTACGTTCGTTTTCGGTCGATGATTTTGGATGCCAAGCTACCAAGTATAAACCTGGGTGGTATTTAAAGTATTTTACAATTCCAGCAATAGGGTAGCGGTTAATGTGCACATTTACTGGCGACATAAACACTGATACTTGCAAACGTTTGTCTTTAAAGTATTCAGTTTCTTCTACTTCTTCAATTACCACCACTTTACCATCGGCAGGAGAAATAACAGCACCTTCAATGGCTTTAAAATCTCTGCTTGGGCTTCTAAAAAATTGTAGAATCACCACCAATAAAAATCCCGAAATAACGTATCCAATAATTTTAATTACTTGGTAATCGTTTAAAAATAAATAGATTAATCCGTTTAAAACAATAGCAAAAGCAATAACAATGAGTAACGATGGGTAACCTTCTTTGTGAAATTTCATAAGTTATTTAAAAAAATATAGCGGCAAAAATAGTGAATTTAGTTACTAGTTGCTAGTTTTTGGTTTTTAGTGTCTAGTTTTTTGTAGACTGAGAACTGACTACTGAAGACTGAGTATCAAATAAGCATAAACAAATGGAATGGAGATAAATAACCCATCGAATCGGTCAAGGATGCCACCATGTCCGGGTAAAATATTACCAGAATCTTTAATGTTTAAGCTTCGTTTTAACATGGACTCAACCAAATCGCCCAAGCTACCAAAAACCACTGTAATTAATGCAACAACAATCCAATCGGTAACGCTTAACTGTTCGAAATACATCGAACAAACATAAGCTACTACAACGCTTAATACCGCTCCACCAATACTGCCTTCCCATGTTTTTTTAGGCGAAATACGCTCAAACAATTTGTGTTTTCCAAAAAATCGACCTGATAAATAAGCGCCTGTATCGTTTGACCAAAGAATAAAAAAGTAACCCCAAATAATTGGGTAACTAAATTCGTTGGTAAACTGATGGTTGTTGTAATAGCCTAAATGATAAAGTAGTATAAAAGGCAATACCACATAAAAAATGGGCATAATGGTATATGCCACATTAATAAAAGGGTTTTTCTGTTTGCGGTAAAGTTCAATAATAAAGGTGAAGAAAATTAGGAATAGTGGTATGCCGATATACTTCATACTCGTATTATCTTGAATGATAAGAGATAACATGACAAATGTGGAGATGCCAGTTAGTAAACCAAAGAACTTTTGTGGGCTATATTCCTTGTTTTTAGAAACGATGGTGTAAAATTCTTCAACACCAAGCGTGGTAATAACCAAAAACAAAAAAAAAGTGCTTAAATAACCAAAGTAGAAGGCTATGAGTAAAGCCAATACAAAAAATAAACCTGTTATTGCTCTTGTTAACATTTACAAATCGGTTTTAGATAAAATGTATTTTGCTTGAATAACATCACTTTGTGGAACATGAACTTCAACTTCGGCATTGCTTAAATGCAGGTGCATGGAATCCATTTTATTTACAATTACAGCGTTAATGTCGTTGTCTTCGAGCAATGATTTTATTATTTCAGCTTTGTTTGAATCATTATCTCTATATATAACAATCCAGCCTTCAGCCATTAAGCTTTAGTTTCGTTAGTATTATCTTCTGCTGCTTCTGCTTTAGTTGCTGTAGATGTTTCTTCTTCCTTTGCATCAACTTCTGCAACTACATTCTTTTTTGAGATTTTTTTCTCTTCCTTCAGCTCTGCTTCAAAAATACTTTTCCCAAAGATTTCCTCTAAATCGTCTCTAAAAATAACTTCTTTTTCAAGTAATTTTTCTGCCAAAGCAATCAGTTTATCTTTGTTTTCTTCTAATATTTTTTTGGTTCTGATGTATGAAGTTTCAATCAAGTTTTTTACTTCAGCATCAATCAATTCAGCCGTTTTTTCAGAGTAAGGTTTTGAGAACGAATAATCACTCTGACCAGAAGAATCGTAATAACTGATGTTTCCAACCTTATCGCTTAAACCATAAATACTTACCATTGCATAAGCTTGTTTGGTAACTTTTTCTAAATCGCTTAATGCACCCGTAGAAACCTTTCCAAACATAATTTCTTCGGCAGCTCTACCACCTAAGGCTGCACACATTTCGTCAATCAATTGTTCGGTAGTAGTAATTTGTCTTTCGTCTGGCAAGTACCATGCAGCACCTAATGAACGCCCTCTTGGAATAATAGTAACTTTAACCAAAGGTGAAGCATATTTTACCAACCAGCTTACTGCAGCATGACCAGCTTCGTGGAAAGCAATGGCTTTACGGTCGTGGTCAGAAATAATTTTGTTTTTCTTTTCTAAACCACCAATAATTCTATCTACAGCATCTAAGAAATCTTGACGCCCAACTTTCTTTTTGTTTTTACGCGCAGCTATTAAAGCAGCCTCGTTACAAATGTTGGCAATATCAGCACCAGAAAAACCTGGAGTTTGTTTAGATAAAAATTCGATATCAACGGTATCGTCAATTTTTATTGGTTTTAAATGTACTTTAAAAATCTCCTGACGCTCATGAACTTCTGGTAAATCAACATGTATTTGTCTGTCGAAACGACCAGGGCGAACCAACGCTCTATCCAATACATCAGCTCGGTTGGTTGCAGCCAACACAATTACTCCAGTGTTTGTTCCAAAACCATCCATTTCAGTTAACAACTGATTTAAGGTGTTTTCTCTTTCGTCGTTAGCGCCTTGTGCCATGCCTTTTCCTCTTGCTCTACCAATGGCATCAATCTCATCAATAAAAATGATAGAAGGAGCTTTGTCTTTTGCTTGTTTAAACAAATCACGAACACGTGATGCTCCAACACCAACAAACATTTCAACAAAATCAGAACCTGAAAGCGAATAAAAAGGAACTTTTGCCTCACCAGCTACAGCTCTTGCTAATAAAGTTTTTCCAGTTCCTGGAGGACCAACAAGTAATGCTCCTCTTGGAATTTTTGCTCCTAAATCGGTATATTTTTGGGGTGTTTTAAGGAAATCTACAATTTCTTGAATTTCTTCTTTAGCTCCTTCTAAACCTGCAACATCTTCGAATGTTACATTAATGCTACGTTCTTTATCAAACAGTTGGGCTTTCGATTTACCAATATTAAAAATCTGACCAGCACCACCTCCTCCAGCACCACCAGACATTCGTTTCATGATAAAAAACCAAATTCCGACAAAAATTAAGATGGGTAAAATCAGTCCTAATAAGCCTCCGAACCAATCTTCTTCGGTGGTGTATTTGTATTTTAAATTGTAGTCTTTCGACCACGTTTTTAAATCAGCATCAAAAACATCGCCCGAACCAATTTCGAAGGTGTAATGTGGGCCTTGATTTTGAACGCCCATTACAGGTTTTTTGATTTTATCCTTGTGTGGTGCTTGCTCTAATGCTTCGGGGGTTAAAAAAACTTTAGCAATTTTATGGTTAACTACAATTACCTCTTTTACTTGCTCATTAACCACCATTTTTTCAAATTCTGATGGAGTAATAGTAGAACTACCACCTTGCCAGTTAAACAAGTTTAATGAGATTAAAGCAATACCAATAATGGCATAAATCCAATAAAAATTAAATGGTTTTTTACTGTTGTTATTTCCTCCTGGTTTAGGTTTAGGAAATGGTTTTTTAGTTTTATTTTCTTTCTTTTCCATGTGAAAAATTACGCCTCTTTTATTTCTGTTATTACTGCATCAGCCCATAAGCCTTCTAAATTATAAAACTCTCTTGCTTCTTCCTGAAAAATATGTACAACGGTATTTACATAATCCAATAAGACCCATTCAGCATTCCCGAAACCTTCAGAATGCCAAGGCTTTTCGCCTAATGTTTTTCTTGCTTCTTCCTCAGCAGCTTTTGATAATGCACCAACGTGCGTATTTGATGTTCCTGAGCAGATTACGAAAAAATCGCAAACCGCATTTTCTAAACTTCTTAAATCAATGGTAACAATGTTTTCAGCTTTTTTATCTTGCAATCCTTTAATTACAACGTCTACTAAAATTTGTGATTCACTTAATTCTTTTTTCTTCTTCGCCATTTACTGTTAAATTATTAAGCTGCAAAATAACGAAATATCCTTGAGTTTAGAAGTTAAAAGTTTATAAAGTTAAAAGATTATTGAGACGTTTATTTTGCGATAAAAACTTATTAATAACGTCATTCTTGCGAAAGCAGGAATCTAAATGCTACAAAAAATAGATTCTAGGTCAAGCCCGGAATGACGAATAGCGTATTGAAGCGGAATTATTAATTAGTTTTGTAAACAATGGAAAATGCCTTAATACTCGGTAATAGAATAGTTAAATTAGATGAAACAACATCTACCAATGTTTTTTTGCAAGAAATGTTGGTGAACTCAACCTGTTTTGAAGGCTTGGTGGTGCTTACCAAAAATCAATTACAAGGCAAAGGGCAACGAGGTAACACTTGGGAAAGCGAAAGCGGAAAAAACCTAACTTTTTCGGTTTTACTTAAGCCTAATGTGTTGATTGAAGAACAATTTGTGTTGAGCCAAGTGGTTTCGTTGGGTATTTACGATTTTTTGGCAAAAATGGGTTTTGAGCAAGTAGCGATTAAATGGCCAAACGATATTTATGTGGATGGCAATAAAATAGCTGGTATTTTAATTGAAAATACGCTTAGTGCCAATAAAATTGGCAATTGTATCGTGGGTATTGGTTTGAATGTAAACCAAACACAATTTTCGCCAAGCATAAATGCTACTTCGTTAGCCATTTTAACCGATAAAGAGTTTGACGATAAAGAGTTTGATTTATCACAACTTTTAAGCGACTTGCTCAAACACATTGAATACCGCTATTTGCAATTAAAAGCAGGGAAAAACACACAATTAAAACTAGACTATTTAAATGTACTGTTGGGCTACCAAAAACCTTTACATTACTTGGTAAATAACGAGCGAGTTACAGGAATAATTAGAGGTGTTTCTGCTATTGGTAAATTGCAAGTAGAAATAAATTCACAGATAAAAGAGTTTGATTTGAAGGAGATTAGTTTAATTAGTTGAATTTCGATGATGCTTTTGTTTGTGTCTCACAAACAACAATTTAAAGGGCTTGAAGTAAGTAATTTGCTCGTTTGTGGGACACAAACGAAGGCAAAATTGGGTTTCTTATCTAATTTATAATTTAAGTAAGAAGAGGATTAGAATGACTAAACACCCAAGAATAAATATATAAATAAATTTTCTTACATATTTCCAATATATTGGATGGTCTTGGGAATTTTTTAATACATCATTTTTAATTTTTTTAGCTCTATCTTAGTCTTTTACATTGATATAAAATATGGCTATATCAAAAGAAACACCTTCGTCGTAATCTGTTCGATTCTTAATTTCAAAATCAATATTGTTTTTAATTAGTAGATTTTGAAAGTCAAAAAAAATAGAACTTGAAACAGTAAACTCGCCGATGACAATTTTTTGATCTAGATCCATTATTTTTTTAATGAAAGTTACCCAAACTTTTCCACCAATTTATCCGAAAGCATGTTAAAAAAGTTGGTTAGCGGGGTTTCTACCATCAGTTTTAAGAAAGGGTTTACTTCACCGTCAAATTCTAAATGAGCTTCGGTTTGGTTGTCGTTTATGGGGTTTAAAAAAATGTTTAAGGTAAATTTAAAAGGCACTTTACCATGCGAGTCTAAATATATCAACGAGTTTGGAGTTGCAGCAACTCTTTTTAAGCCAATGTCGGTCATACCCTTTATTCTAAAAGTGCAAAATTCGTCGGTCGAGTTCCAATTTTCTACTTTTTCTGCAGGAAACAACTCTTGAAAATTGTTCATGTCAAACAAAAAGTTAAAAACGTTTTCAGGTGTTGCATTAACTGTTTTTGGTGTGGTGTTTATTTTCATTTGTTGGTGTTTGGTGTATAGTTTTTAGTGTATAGTGTTCTGTTTATAGTGTTTGGTGTAAAGTGTTCTGTTTTTAGTGATTTGCTAACCGAAGACTGAAAACTATTTCCTCCATCCCGCAGGGTCTTTTCTCCATTCGCTTAACGAGGCTACGTCGTTTGCAGATATAAAACTGTCGGCTTCGGCAGTAGCAATTAATACATTGTAGTCGCTTAGCGTAACTAACGGGCATTGTGCTGCTTTAAAGTTTTCTTTGGCTGTTTCAAAATCGTAAGTAAATATGGCAACCATACCTAATACATTGCAATTTTCTTGTTTCAAGGCTGCAACTGCTGTTAAACTGCTTCCTCCGGTAGAAATTAAATCTTCAATCACTACCACATTTTTGTCGGTTGGTACTTCTCCTTCAATTAAATTTTGTAAACCGTGCCCTTTTGCTGCTGAGCGGATATACACAAAAGGCAAGCCCATTTCTTCGGCTACCAATGCTCCAATAGCAATACCTCCAGTGGCAACACCAGCTATTACTTCTACTTTTGGGTAATGCTCTTTTATGGCTTCAACAAACTGTTGTCTAATAAAAGTTCTTACCTTTGGGTAAGAAAGAATTTTCCTGTTGTCGCAATAAATAGGAGAATTCCAACCCGAAGCCCAAGTAAAAGGCTGGTTTGGTTGTAATTTTATTGCTTTAATTTGCAATAGCGATTGAGCTACTTTTTTTGCTGATTCGTTATTCAATATCATGCTGCAAATGTATAAAGTTTTTATAAAGGATAAACGAATCGTGTTCACCAATAATCAACAGTATGTTGATAACGTTGAGTCGGAATTACGACTTCGTTTTTTTTCTTCAGATTTAACGACCATTTTACTCGATTTATTACATCGTGTAAAACGATTGCAAGAAATTGTAATTGTTGTTGATGACGTTGAAAATGCTTTTAATCAGTTTAAATCTAGTTTTACCTTAATTGAAGCTGCTGGAGGTGTGGTAAAAAACAAACAACATAAAACCTTGTTTATTTATCGATTGGACAATTGGGATTTGCCCAAAGGTAAAATTGAAAAAGGTGAACAAATTGAAGAAGCTGCTATTAGAGAAGTAGAAGAGGAGTGTGCGGTAACTGGTTTGAAGATTGTAAAACCTTTAAACGATTCGTATCACATTTATCATTTAAACGACAACCCTATTTTAAAGAAAACCTATTGGTTTGAAATGCAAACTGATTTTGATGGTAAATTGATTCCTCAAACTGAAGAAGGTATTGAAAAAGTGGAATGGTTTACTGACGAACAAATCAAAGAAATTGCACTGAAAAATACGTACTCGTCTATAGCTGATTTTTTAGCTTCGTCATTGCGGACTTGATCCGCGATCTCATACGTGAAAACAATGGATAAAAAGATTACGGGTCAAGCCCGTAATGACGGTAATCACAAATTATTTCTTATTCATCACATCATAGAAAATCTTTTCGATATTATCTTCTGTAGCTCTTTCGGCAGAACCTCCAGGACGAGGAGCAGGAGAACTGATGATGTTTAAATTGTTGTCCAAAAATACATACATGGGTAGAGTAGCTACTTCGTAATCGTCGAGCAATTTTTGATTTTTACCAAGGTGTAAAAATTTCCAAGTGTAGCTAGGGTTTTTTGCCAAAAAATTATTCATTTTTTCAATGTTGTTGTCGGTACAAATGCTTAAAAACTCAACTGCACCATTGTATTTTTTATACAAAGCTTCCATCACTTTCATTTCTTTTTGGCTCGGTATGTTCCAAGTTGCCCAAAAATTAATGTACAAATGTTTGCCTTTAAATGAGTTTAAAGAAACCAACTCGTTGTTTTTGTTCATCAAACTAAACTCCACTGCTTTTGAACCTTTGTCTAATTTTTTTTGTGTTAACAGCGTATAAATTTCTTCTGCAATTATTTTTTGATGGGCATATTTTGATTTGGTTCTAAATTCGTTCATCAACCCAATAATGTTTTTTTTGTTGAAATATTTATCGTCTTTGATTTTATACAAACCGTAAATGGCAAAAAGTTCGCGAAATTCAGCATCAGGTAAAAAAGGGTATTTTTCTAACGACTTTAAATAATTGGCCATACTTGCTTGTTCATTAATAGCTTTTATTACATCTAAACCACTTATTTGCAAGGTCATGTCTTTTAGCTCGGTTTCAAAAAAATCGGTAAACAATCCCATGTATTCTTTGTTATTGTAAAGTATGGGTTTATTATTGAGATATTCTAAATACAGGTTAGCTTTAGTGTTTTTGCTGTTTTTTCCAGTAGCTTTATCGCTATACGATACATTGATGGAGTTTTCTAATTGAGCAATAGAGTAGATGATGTGGTTTTTCACAAAGTCGGTAGAAACCGATTCTATTTCTTTTAGCATTTTGGTTTTAAATGCTTTAATTTTTGGTTCAACAGAGCGGTCGCGACGAACAAACAACACGTAGTTTTCGTCAAAAAAAGCATCATATTTTTGATTGTATTTTTTTATTTCTTGATTCAGTTCGTTGGGTGCTGGAAAGTTGAATTTTAGCGATAGTTGTTTGTCGTAAACTCTACCTTTGTTATACTCATCGCTATAGCTCAACGAAATGTTATAAACCTTGCCAGGCTCGATGTAGAACCAAGTGGTTTTGTCTTCAATTTTTAAATAAATGGCTGTGGTTTCGGTATAATCAAACTCGTAGGTAAAGGTTTCGTCTTTATTAATGGTAACATAACCTAGGTTTTTCTTGGTATTGGTAATGTAATCGGTATACGTAAAAACAGTTAGCTCTTGTGTGCCAAAAGCCTTTGCAAATCCTTTGATTACTGTTTTTGAAGCCGAAAGTTGATTGGCACAAAAAAGAACAAGAAAGAAGAAACTTAATTTTTTAAACATATAAAAAGGAACTCTAAAAGTCATTTTGTATTGCATCAGGAACAAATTTACTTGCATCGCCTTTGTTAATGATAATATCACGAACAATGGTCGAATTTATTGCCATTAGTTCAGGAGAAGTCAACAAAAAGATAGTTTCAATCTTGTTGTTCAGCATTTTGTTCATCAAGGCAATGTTGCTTTCGTAATTGTAATCAATAGGGTTTCGAAGACCTCTCAATAAAAAAGTGGCGTTAATTTTAGTACAGAAATCAATGGTTAAACCTTCGTAAGCAATTACCTCAATTTTTGGTTGGTTTTTAAAAGTAGCCTTTAACCAATTTATACGTTGTTCTATAGTAAATAAATAGCTTTTTGCGGTGTTTGTACCAACGCCAATAACAATCTTGTCAAACAATGGTAGAGCTCTTAAAATAATATCCTCGTGCCCTTTAGTAATGGGGTCGAACGAACCAGGAAATAAAGCAGTTTTCATAAATAAGGTTAAAAGTTTATAAGGTTAAAAGTTTATAAAGAGTCTATCACCTAATAATTTAAGGTCAAATCACTCATTACCGATAACTCACAACTCAATTCACAAAACTAATTATTCTCTAACATAAATCGGTACACTAAGCGAACTTTAAAAATCAAACCATCATTAAAATCAAAGTTTAAAGGCTGTTGGTCGGGTCCAAATTTAAATGCAGAAAGTTTAAAATCTAATTTATCGGAAGTATTATAAACACGATAGCTTCGAGCCACGGAATAACCCACTTGTGGTTCAATTAATATTCGGTACGATGGGAAATTAAATTGTAGGTAAGCAAACAATTCGTTGGTGGTTTTAGTGAGGTAATTGTTGTTGAATTGCGGAGCATAAAAACTCTTTACAAATGCATTGAAATTTAACCCTGCTTTTGTGTTTTTAACTACTTGGTAATTGGCATCAGCAGAAACAGGAAGGGTAAAATTAGCTTCAAACTTTTTGTTTTTGCTTTGGTAGTAAAAACCAAGTAAAGGAACCAAAAATGGACCAAACAATTCTTGGTTGTAATATGCGCCAAACTTGTATTTGAATTGCGATGATTTTTTTATTTGAACTAAACCAAGTCCACCAAATTGAAAATGTTTTAAGGTTAAGCCACTCGTTAAATCGGACGAAATTTTTGGGAGTAAAACATACGTTCCTGATACTTTTTCGGAATGGTTAATGTTTATGCCAATTTTTGGGTTAATGGTATAAAAAGTACTTTGATTGGCAGGCTGATTTACTAAGCTAATTTGCTCAAACAATACACCAGTAATAATTGATTTTGATGAGTCTAAAGCAATAGGCAACGTAATATCGCTAGAAAATTCTTGTATTTGTGTAGATATTCCTTTTAGGCTGTCGTAATTGTTAAAAGGAGTTACCGCGTAACCAATTTTAGCCAAATCCACATAGTTTTGGGCTGATACAAAATTCAGCAATGACAATAGGAATATAGATAAAATGCTTTTCATTAAGCCTGATGAATCTTATTGTATCTCTTTTGCCACTTGGCTAAATCTTGGTTGTAGTAATCATCAATATGTACGCTGTCTTTTTTTCTAAAATCGCCGCCCCATCTTAAGCCAATATCGTTTCTAATTGCATTAATAAATTTTGCGACAGGGGCTGGTAATGTTGCTTTTGCTAAAGCGCTTGAGTTGCACCATTTACTATGATTAACATCGTAACGAATATTCATATCAATAGCATGTCCAATTAGGTGGTTCGACATTTTTGCTGGTGTAACAATGGCATTAGCTACGTTGGTATCTTTTCTAAAGCTACTGGTTACATGAATTAACACCTCACTATCTTTTGCATATTGGTTAATTCGTTTTAAAGCAGGAACAAAATCTTTGTCAGCAATTACTTTTTTACCTACAAAATTTGAAGCAGAAAATTCTACTAATGGATTGGAGTTGTCTTCAACTGTTTCAGATAAAGTGTTTGTATTCCATTGTTTACCATAAGTTGATGATAGTTCTGTTACAATGAGCTTTGCTAAAGGAAGGGTTAATATTTTTCCATCAACTGTTATTCCTCTATCTTTTGCAAATAAAGCAACAGCTTTGGTGGTTAAATCGCCATAATCGCCATCGTTTTTGTATTTGCTCCACTGTAAGGTTTTTCCGTAACCAAGCTCGTTTAATAAGGTTTGTAAAGCTTGTATTTTGGTTTTCTTTTTTGATTTGTAAAAATATTCCGTTTCAATAGTGTTTTCAGTAATGTCTGTATTCAAAACTTGAAGTTCATCAAGCGTATCATGTTTTTGTTCTAACACTATTGCTATTGATTTATCTACAAAACTACCATCACCACTCATGTTGTTTTTCTTCAAAAATAAAGCAACTGCTTTTTGTGTGAGGTTTCCATAATCGCCATCAGCTCCATATTTGTTCCATTGCAACTCCTCTTTAAATCCCAAATGATTTAAAACGTTTTGCAGTTGTTTAACGGCATCACTGTTCTTTAGTCCTTTTTCTAATTTGAATGATGCCGATTTGAAAATAGGTAGAAATTCGTTGTTGCAACACATGATTTTTAAATTTAAGTTGGGTAAATATACAAAAATGGAAACTCAAAAATCAACCATTTTTTTTGGTTTCGTGTTTAAAATGATTCGAGTAATAATTAATTTTTTATCTTAATTTTAAAGCCTAAACATTGTTATGGAAATATCATCAATACTTTTTTTAATTATCGGACTAGTTCTAGGATTGGTGATAGGCTTTTTAATTAAAAAAAGTAATCAATCAGGGCAATTGAGTGATGAGGATTTGGCTAAAATAAATGAGCTTTCTACCGAAAACACCAAATTAGCAACACGATTAGAAAATGCTGGACAAGTTTACAAAGAACAAAAAGAAAAAGAAGAAAAATTAGCCGCTCAAAATAGTGAGTTGATTGGATTATCAGCCCAGCTTGAAACTCAAAACAAAAACCTTGAAGAAAAGTTGAACGAACAAAAAGGTGAGATTACGAAGCTTCAGGAGAAATTTACTTTGGAATTTCAAAACATTGCCAACAAGTTGCTCAAAGAAAATTCTACCGAGTTTGCTCAATCTAACCAAAAACGATTGGATGAGATTTTAACGCCTTTAAAAGAAAACATCAAAGCCTTTGAAAAGAAAGTTGAAGACAAGTATGACAATGAATTGAAGGAGCGTACTTCATTAATCGAACAAATAAAATCGTTGTCGGAATTAAACCAACAAATGAGATCGGATGCTCAGAACTTAACAAAGGCTTTAAAAGGCGATTCTAAAACTCAAGGAAATTGGGGGGAGTTGATTTTAGAAAAAATTCTAGAAAGCTCGGGATTAACCAAAGGTGAACACTACGAAAAAGAAGATTACTACACCAATCAAAGTGGTGGTGGAAGTAGGTTAGATATTGTAATTAAATTGCCCGACAACAAGCAGATTATTATTGATTCTAAAGTATCTATAACTGCTTACACCAATTATTTGGATACGGATGATGAGAATGAGAAAAACATTCAACTAAAAGCACATTTGGTGTCGGTTAAAAATCATCTTGATACACTTTCGAAAAAAGATTATAGCCAGATACCAGGACTGAATACTCCTGATTTTGTATTGATGTTTATGCCTTCAGAACCGTCGTTTAGTTTTACCTTGCAGGCCGACCCAAACTTGTATAATTACGCGTGGGATAAAAAAATAGTTATAGTAAGTCCAACTACCTTATTAGCAACATTAAAAACTATTTCTTCTATTTGGAATCAAGAAAAACAAAATCAGAATGCCTTAGAAATTGCTAGACAGAGTGGTGCATTGTATGATAAATTTGTTGGTTTTTTGGAGGATTTAGAAAAAATAGATAAAGGATTATCTACCGCTAAACAAGCTTACGATGGTGCTTTTAATAAAATGAAAACGGGTTCAGGTAATTTGATTGGAAGGGTTGAGAAGATAAAAAAACTTGGAGCAAAGGCTTCAAAAACATTGCCTTCTAATTTTACAGAAGATGATAATTTGTTGGATGAATCGGTTTAAACGATAGAGGAATGAAATTTACAACGCACAGAAATAAATTAGGAACAGCAAAGTTAATGATAGCTGTTGTGGGCTTTTGTGTTATTGCATTTCTTTCAAGTTGTTCTTCATCCGAAAATCTTTCTAATAGAAATGTAGCTGGAATTTATTTGCCAGGAATTAATTTATTAGAGCCCGAATACAAAGTTTTTCACGAGAACGATTCGTTGACGAAGGTTTATTTTAGATTACATTCAGAAAATTTATTGTACACCCGTAGAAGAACAGATTCTGTATTTACTGCTAATGTTCAAGTAAAGTATGAGTTGCTTGGTGAGGGAGAAAAGTTAATTGATAGTGCAACCATTTACTTTGTAGATTACGGTCAGAATAACCAAAAAAAGTTTTTGGAGGGCATTGTAGAGTTAAAAACCGAATTGAACACCAATTATGATTTATTGATTTCATTTTATGATGCCAACCGAGATAATTATTTAAAGAAAAAATTGGCTATTAATAGAGGTACTATCCATAATTCGCAAAACTTTTTAGCTACTGATACATTAGGCGGAATTATTTACAAAAATTATTTGGGTTTAAATGAAGGGGTGGTTATTCAAAAGAGTTGGTCTAATCCAAGTAATGATATTACGCTAAAATATTTCTTTGTAAATCAACCCATTGCAAAACCTCCGTTTTCTGAAACCGAAAAAGTAGAAAATGTGGTGCTTAAACCAGATTCGTTTACCGTTTTAGAATTTGACTCAACACGAAAAGTTAGGTTTGATATTCCTGCAAAAGGCTTGTATTTTTTACAAACTAGCGAGGGGTTAAATGAAGGACCTACATTTTTTAGTTTTCAGAATAATTTTCCAGAAGTTAAAGATGTAGAAAACATGATTGAACCCATGCGCTACATTACCACACGTGAAGAGTACAATACCCTGTTGGAAGCTGAAAATAAGAAATTGGCGATGGATGAGTTTTGGTTGGAAACAGCTGGAGGAACAGAACGTGCTAGAACATTAATTAAAGAATATTTTAACCGTGTTGAAAGTGCCAATTTGTATTTTACTAGTTATTTAGAAGGTTGGAAATCTGACAGAGGGTTGATTTACATTATTTACGGTCCACCAAATGTGGTATACAAAAACAAAGATTATGAAAACTGGATTTACGGAGAAGAGAATAATATCACTTCCATGAATTTTGTATTTTATAAAGTAAAAAATTATTTAACGCATAACGATTATAGTTTGAGCCGTTCTGGCATTTACAAAAGCATGTGGTATCGTGCTGTGGATACTTGGCGCAGTGGTCGAGTATTTTAATTTACATTTATCACTATTTTTCAATTAATTTCGCGACATGAAATTGCCATGTGCAACAACATAAAAAATGTGAATAAGATAACATGGCTTATTCCATGTGACCGCTTTAAAACAGTAAACATTTACATATGAAAGAAAAAGAAAACATCATTTTTGGAATACATCCTGTAATTGAGGCTATTAAGTCGGGCAAAGAAATTGAAAAGGTTTATATTCAACAAGATATTCAAGGTCAGGGGCTTACTGAGTTACGTAATGTAATTAAAAAATCGAAAGTTCCTTTTTCGCATGTGCCTGTTCAACGATTAAATAAATATACACAAGGAGCTCATCAAGGAGTTTTATGTTTTATTTCTCCAATAGAAACGCAAGATATAGAAGATGTTTTGGCTCGCGTTTTTGAAGAAGGGAAAGTGCCATTGGTGCTGATTTTAGATAGGGTTACTGATGTTCGTAATTTTGGTGCGATAACAAGAACTGCCGAATGTTTAGGTGTTCAAGCTATCATTATTCCAAAAAGAGAATCGGCTCAAATTAATGAAGATGCAATAAAAACTTCAACTGGAGCTATTTTTAGAATGCCCATTTGCAAGGTTGATAATTTAACCGACACCTTATTTTTATTAAAAGACAGTGGTTTGAATATCGTTTCGTGTACCGAAAAAACGGATAGACTGATATCTGAGGTTGATTTTAATCAGCCAACTGCAATTATAATGGGTAACGAAGAAAAAGGTATTGCCAACCAACTACTAAAAAATAGTAACGACTTAGCTAAAATTCCTATGGTTGGAGAAATTGCTTCTTTAAATGTTTCGGTTGCAGCAGGTATGGTTATATACGAGGCTTCGAAACAGCGTTTAGATAGCTGATGGCTTAGATTTTTCTTTAATTATAGCTGCAAAAGGTTTTTTCTTGATTTTGCTGTCAATCCATGTAAGAAAATCGAAATAACGGTTGGCTGTTTTTTCATACGGATCTTCCAATACTTTCAAAATATCCATTCTGAATTGAGTAAATAAACGAACCGTGTCTTCTGGCGATTTTGCTCTTACCATTTTTTTGATGTTTTTCAAGAAAACAGTTTCGAACTGATAGTTTCGTTGATTTTTGGTAACAAATCGTTTGGCAGATTTTATGGTGTATTCTAATAAATCGAAGTTGCCCAACTCGAAGTGTATAATAAGATTTACCAAGCGAGCAAAAGTGAATACGTCTTGGCGTAAAATATTATCGTTGCTGTTCAACACAATGTTATTGTATTTTAATGCTAATTTGTATTCTCCGGCACTAAAATAGACTCTTGAAATGTTGTAATAAAGCAATAATTCACTTTCGGCACTTAATTTTCCATGGTATTTATGAATTCCATTTAAAATTCGAGGAACTACTTCATCAATACCCTTTTTGTATTCTCCAGAATAAGAATATGCCAATAGTTCGGCGTTGTTTGGTAATGAAAATAAGCTAAGTTGTATGTCAATGCTTTCAAAGCCAGGTTTATCGGTTAAAGCTCTGATTTTTTCTATGGTTGCTAAACAGTTGTCAATATCACCACTGTTTAAATAGGCATACACCATGCTGTTTAAGGCTTTGATGTATCTTTTAGGAAGTTCTTTCATAATGAAAGGGTTCGATTCCATTATTTTAACAACCTTTCTAAGGTATTCAAATGCCGAATTGTAATCTCTGTTGGTAACAAAACACATGGCTTTAATTGAGTAGCAAGCAGTAGCAGCTTTTAATGTCAGCGCTGTGTTTTTTCCACTAATTAATGGGTGATTAGATATCTCACGAGTTAATTCTGCCTCTTCATCATTTCGAGTAAACCCACTTTTTCTGATTACAGCATTAATTTGAGAATACAACATTTGGTACTCTGCAATGTTTCTTAATTTCTCAATGCAGTCCGACTCTTCTTCCACCAATTTATTTAAATCCGCTTCAAACTCACCTCTAGAATAGCCTTCTTCAACCAGTTTCTTTTCCCAATTGATAAGGTCTAACAAGAAATAATACTTTTCGTAATTGTAAGCTATGGTTTTTGCTTTATTGATGTATTTGGTACATTCTTTATACAACGCTTTGTTAAATAGCAATTCAATGTTTCTGATGTGCTCTTGTAAAATTGATGCAGCAGAATTATCAGAATAGAAGCCTCTTAGGCTTTTGAGAATAAGGTTGTATAAATGGTTTTTTTCTGAAGGTAAATGTTTTATAAAAGTTTCTTTTTTGAATTGCTCTTTAATCGCATCCTCATCGTAATCATCTTGTAACTCAATGGCTTCGAAGAGTTTTAAATAATTTTTTTCACCAGATTGAAGTGAAGAAGTAAGCTTGAAATATCTCTTTTCTGACTTAGAAAGCGATTTTATCAAGTTAAATAACTCTGGAGAAGGTTTCATAGCATTTCAATATTAAATTGTGAAATTAAGTATAAAGTTAAATAAATAAATTCATTCTATGATGTAAAATTAGTGATAGGATTTCAATATAAGGTAAAAACTAACGATTTGTTCAATTAACGGTCAATTTTAACAATTAACGGTCGTTTTAAACAATTAACGGTTTTAGTTATTTGTACGTTTGGTTAGGAACATTTCAATAGCAGTATAAATTCTGGCTAATTCTTCTTGTTTTATGCAGTACGGTGGTAAAATATACAAGACATTTCCTAAAGGTCGAAGTAAAATGTTGTTTTCTAAAAAATAATGGTACAAGATATCTCTTAGGTTATTAAAGTAGGAAGACTCCCCATTTTCGATCTCCAATGCTAAAATAGTTCCTGTTTGTCTAATCTCTTTAAATGTTTTGTGGTTCGATAATTTTTTAGCAAACTTTTTATGACTATCAATAATCATTTCAATTTGATTCCATGTGTTTTGTTCTTCAAAAATATCTAAACTAGCACAAGCTGCTGCACATGATAAAGCATTACCAGTAAAGGAATGACCATGAAAAAAAGTGTTGCTGTGGTCGTTCGATAAAAATGCGTTGTAAATTTGATTGGTACAGACTGTTAATCCCAATGGTAAAACCCCTCCAGTTAGTCCTTTTGATAAACAAACGATATCAGGCTTGTTGATGATATAATCGGTTGCAAAAAACTTTCCTGTTCTACCAAAACCAGTCATTACTTCATCGGCAATGGTAATTACCTCATGTGTTCTGCAAACATTAATCAATTGATTAAGCACCTCGGGTGAGTACATAACCATACCCGCAGAACCTTGTACTAAGGGTTCAAAAATAAACGCTGCAACATCGTTATGTTGAACTTTATCAATGAGTTGCTCAATTACTTTATCTTCATTTCCAGTTGTTGGAACATCAATAAATTCAACATCAAACAAAAAAGGATTGAACGGGTTGTTAAATGTATCTCGTCCGCCCACACTCATCGCCCCAAATGTATCGCCATGGTAAGCATTTTTAAATGCAACTATTTTGGTTTTAGGTTCTTTTTTATTGTACCAATATTGAAAAGCCATTTTAATAGCTACTTCAACAGATGTACTACCGTCGTCAGAAAAAAATACTTTGTCTAAAAAGGGTAGTTTACCAATAATTCGCTCAGCAAGTTCTATGGCTTTTGGGTGAGTAAAACCAGCAAATATTACGTGGTCTAAAGTTTTAAATTGCTCGTTTAAAGCTTTGGCAATATGTGGATGACTGTGCCCGTGAACATTGGTCCACCATGAAGAAACAGCATCCATAATTTTTTTACCATCTTCGGTAAATAAATACAACCCCTCTGCTTTAACAACTGGCAAAATGTTTTGGGCAGTTTGCATTTGGGTAAACGGATGCCAAATGTATTGTTTGTCTTTTTCTTGTAAACTCATGGTTGAGTACAAAGATGAGAATTTTGTTGTGTTTCAACAAACTTACACTATACAACGACATTGCGGGCTTGACCCGCAATCTAGTTTTTGTTTTGCTAGATTCCTGCCTACGTAGGAATGACGTTAGGTTACTCTTTTACAAATTTGTTTCTATAAATTTTACCGTCATTAGTAGTTGCCTGAATAAAATACAAACCAGTATTGTATTTGCTTACATCAACAACCGTATTTTTTTGAATAGTTTGCTGCTCAACTAACTTTCCTTCGATAGAGAAAATCTCGAGTTTTGTGTTTTGATTTGATGATAAAATAATATTCAATTGGTTCTTAGTCGGATTAGGAAAAACCATCAAATTATTATAGGTTTTATTCTTATTTTCTTTTACCGAAAGTAAATAGTTAATTCCTCTGTTTATAATGTGAGAAGTAGTGTCGGTTATTACTGGGGCATTGAAATCAAAATAAATCCCTACCGAATTGTTTATTTCTGTACCATCTGCTAAATCTGGATTTTGATTTACCGTAAAGGTTACAAAACCGTTGCTGCCTTCTTGGTCGGCTGCGCTATCGGGTAGCATAATATTACTAAATGTCCATTCTAAAACTCTTGGACCAAACATTCTAAAAGTATAGTTATGACTAGAAACTCCTGATTGAACTGAAAAAATATCTAAATCAACATCAAGTGTATCTCGAATAACAACAGTAAAAGCGGTATCGGTTCCAGTATTTTGGAAACGAATTACATAATCTATTTTGCCGTTTGGAGTAACAAAGTGATTTGAACTAACCCCTAAAGGATACCCTGTTTTATCATTCGGGTCGTAACTAGCTCTAACTACTCCACAATAAATATCTACTACAGGGTCAGCATCGTTTTGAGGTAAACTATTAACTAAATTAGGTGTCCAATTGGCAATATTGCCACACAGTTCAACTGTTGCATTTGGATGAGAATTACCAGGATGTAAAGGATGTTGGTCGGCTTCCAATCGCCAAGTTCTACCATCTGCTTCAAAAATAAAAGTTTGGGTTTGTCCACCAACTAACAATACAGAATCGAGAGTTGTTAGAACTCCATCAATATATATTCTAACAGGAGCATAACATTGCATATCGCCATTACCTAAAGCACCCGTATTGGTAACAGTAAAATAAATACTATCGTTTTGGCACCAACCATTTACACTTAAACTCGATTTATCCCAAGGTGAAGTACAGGGTTGTACTCCACCTATAATTGGTGTTGGAACGGTATCAAAAACACAACTATCGGCAGGGTATAAGTTGGCTTGCATACATAAGGTTTGCCCTAATATAGCATTACAACTAACATCGGTGTTTACTACAAAATTAACACATTCATTAGGATTTAAAGTACCTACGTCAAAACTATAGGTGTTATTGCCTAAATTGGTATATGGTAATGTAGATGAAGTTAAAGTTATCAGAGAATCTAACTCAATGATTACATATGTACTTGATAATGCAACTGTTCCAGAAGGAGAATTACAAGCTTCTACGTAAATTTTTTGATTGGAAATACAAGGTCGCATAAAGGGCATATCTATTGAGACTACAGGAGAAGGACAGGGTAGATTAGAAGTGAATCCAAGTTGATAAAGTGTATCAATTAAACCATAAGGTAAAATATCAAAATTTAAAGTTGAAATACAAGATGGATTCCAATTGTTACCAGAGTCTAAGGTTATCGTATAAGAACCAATATTTAAGGTGTCAGAAGTCCAAAAACCTAGTGAGTCAGATTGAACTATAATATTGCCAGGGTTAATTATAGCTAATTTTGAACTTAGACCTAACTCATTAGAATCATTTATACAACTGGTATTAAAATCTTTAAACATTAATCCATTGGCAAATCCAAAATCAGCGTTTAATCCAAAATAATCAACAATTTTTAGACTATCATTGTTTGATATAAAGAAATTTGTTGTTGTAAGACAATTAGATAGCCACTTATCTGTAGTTTGGTTTGTTACGGAATAACTTCCTATAGGTAATGAATCTAGATGCCAAACTCCGTCAATGTTTGTTTCTAGTAAAATGTTGCCTGGATTGATAGTTGAAAATCGGTTAGGAATCCCTTTTTCATTACTATCTTTAATGCAATTATTGTTTATATCATTATAAATAATACCTTGAATTCCTCTATAGGCATTTAACCGGGCAATATTTGGTGTTAAAGTCCCGTCATAACTTGTAAAGTTTCCACCAATAATGATTTTTCCATCAGTTTGAGTATTTATAGAAGATATATATAAACCATCAACTTTATAACCAGTATTAAAAATAAAATCGATAGTTCCATCAGAATTTAAGCAAACTAAACGTTTTTCAACATTATTAGTATTGTCATAAAACACAAAATAACCACCAAGTAATATTTTTCCATTTGGAAGTACTTTTGATGCAGTAATAAATGCATCAGCACCATTAGTGTTAAAAAACGGGTCAATACTTCCATCATAGTTTAATCTAACAATATACCCTACAGGTGTTCCATTAAAAAAATTAAACCCTCCTGTAAGAATGATTTTTCCATCTTGTTGAATACTTATAGAATAAACATCACTTGATTGTGGACCAGTACCAATATTAAATCCATTGTCAACAGATCCATCAGGATTTAAACGTTCTAAACCTGTAAAGGGTCTTCCAATGATAAAAAAATCGCCTCCTATTAGTATTTTACCATTAGACTGGATATTAACTTTAAATATAGTGTGAATAATATCGTTATGAATATTTGCATTAAAAGAAGAATCTAAAGAACCATCAATATTAATTCGTGCTATTTTACTTCGGAGAACACCATCAATGTGGGAGAAATTACCTACAATTATTATTTTCCCATCGGGTTGAATAACTATATCTCGAACTTCAGAATTTGGTCCAGTTCCAATATTAAATGTATTATCAATGGTTCCATCATTGTTAAGTCTTACTAATCCTTTTTTAGAAAATCCATTAAAAGAAGTAAAACTTCCTCCGACAAGTATTTTTCCATCAGATTGAATTTTTATTGAATGAATCCAATAACTGGGATTTGCTAAAAAGGTATTATCAATACTTCCATCAGAATTATATCTCAAGATATATGGAGAAGAAGTGCCTCCGACAAGTATTTTTCCATCAGATTGAATACATGATGTAGAAACATTAATGGATGTAGTAGATGGAGGTGAAAAGGTTAGGTCTAATGTCCCAGGTTGGGAATATGTGAAACCACTAAATATAACAAAAACCAAAAAAAGTAAATTTTTTACCATAGCTTCAAAGTTTAATAACTAATTGAATTTGAATTAAAGATATGTATTTATTTAAGGCAAGTCAATTATTTTTAACTTGATTTATTTAAAGGTTACAAAAATCAGTTTAATGGTTAATTTTGTGCGGTAAACGTAAAATATGCAAAACCCTTTTATAGCAGACATTAAAAACCAGTACAAAAATGGTTCGGTATTAATAAAATTGATTTTTATTAATGTGTTGGTGTTTTTAGCTGTTAACATTATTGGCTTGTTGTTGTATTTTTTCAATATCGAAAACGGCATACAACAGTTGGTGTATTGGTTGTCGTTGCCATCGGATGTTACGAAGTTACTTTACCGACCTTGGACAATTTTATCTTACATGTTTTTACACGAGGAAATTTTTCATTTGTTGTTTAACATGTTGGTGTTGTATTTTGGTGGGCAAATTTTTCTTCAATTTTTAAACAATAAAAAATTACTTTCTACTTACTTGTTGGGTGGTTTATCGGGTGGATTGTTGTATGTGTTGTTGTTTAATGTACTACCTGTTTTTGAGCAACAAACGTCATTGTCGTTTGCTTTAGGAGCGTCGGCATCAGTAATGGCAGTGTTAATTGCTGCAGCTACTTATGTTCCTAATTTTGTAGTTCGATTAATCTTTTTAGGAAATGTAAAACTAAAATACATAGCATTAATCTACGTGGTGTTAGACGTTATCAGTATTCCTAAAGGAAATTCTGGTGGGCACATTGCACATTTGGGTGGAGCTTTGTTTGGGTTTGTTTACATTTCTCAATTGCAAAAAGGCAAAGATTTAACGGCAGGATTTAACCGATTTTTAGATAGTTTAAAAGGCTTGTTTTCGTTTAAACGAAAAATGAAAGTGGTGTACAAATCGCCAAAGTCGAGAGATGATTACCAATTTAACGAACAGAAAAAAGCCAATCAACAAAAAATAGATGCCATTTTAGATAAAATTTCTAAATCGGGTTATGATAGTTTAACAGGGGAGGAGAAAGCTATTTTGTTTGATGCTAGTAAGAAATAGTTATTGGTAATTGGTGTATAGTGTTTCGTTGTTTGTGGTTATTAGAAACGAATACCTATGTAAACACTAAATACTATACACAAAAAACTACTTCTTAATCATCTTCGAAATTTCCATCATTTCATCACGTAAACGAGCAGCTTCCATAAAGTCTTCCGATTTTGCAGCTTTTTTCATTCTGCTCTGTGTTTCTTCCAATAATTTTTGAAGTTGGTCTTTGTTCATGTACTGAACAATTGGGTCGGCAGCAATGCTTGGTTGTTGGTCAATGTTGTTGTAATCATAAACATCATCAATCACTTTGGTCTGACCTAATATCTCATTCTTCGATTTGTTCAATGCCATTGGAAGCACATTATGGTCTAAATTGTATTGAATCTGTTTTTCGCGTTTTCTGTTGGTTTCGTCAATGGTTTTTTGCATCGATTTGGTAATCTTATCGGCATACATAATTACCATTCCATTAATGTTACGAGCAGCTCTACCGGCAGTTTGAGTTAACGAACGTTCAGAACGTAAAAAACCTTCTTTGTCAGCATCTAAAATAGCTACTAACGATACTTCTGGTAAATCCAAACCTTCTCTCAATAAGTTTACTCCAATCAAAACATCAAACAAGCCCAATCGTAAATCGCGTAAAATTTCAACACGCTCAATGGTATCTACTTCCGAATGGATATATCGGCAACGAATACCATTGTTATCGAAATATTTATCCAACTCTTCAGCCATACGTTTGGTAAGTGTGGTAACCAAAACGCGTTCGTCTTTTTCCGCTCTAATGGTAATTTCCTCCATCAAATCATCAATCTGATTTAAGCTTGGGCGTACATCAATAATAGGTTCTAATAATCCTGTTGGACGAATAACTTGCTCTACCACAATACCCTCGCTTTCTTTCAATTCAAAATCGGCAGGAGTTGCACTTACGTAAATAGTATTGTTCATTAATGAATAAAACTCTTCAAACTTTAATGGTCGGTTATCCATTGCCGAAGGTAAACGGAAACCATACTCTACCAAATTTTGTTTACGAGAACGGTCGCCACCATACATGGCTCCAATCTGCGAAACGGTTACGTGACTTTCGTCGATAACCATTAAAAAATCTTTTGGAAAATAATCTAACAAACAGAACGGTCGAGAACCTGGCGGACGCTTGTCGAAATAACGCGAATAGTTTTCAATACCAGAACAATAACCCAATTCACGCATCATTTCCATGTCGTAAGTTACGCGGTCTTCCAATCGTTTTGCTTCAAGGTGTTTGCCAATTTCTTTGTAATATTCTACCTGTTTACCAAGGTCAATTTGAATCTCGTGTATGGCATCAAACATCGATTCTTTAGTTGTGTTAAAGATGTTGGCGGGATAAATATTCAAATATTTAAATTCTTCCAACTTACTTCCATCAATGGGGTTGAACGATTCGATTTCTTCAATCTCATCACCAAAAAAATAAATACGGTAAGCAATTTCGGCATAAGCTGGGTAAACATCTACTGTATCGCCTTTTACTCGAAAATTACCACGCTGAAAATCGTTTTCGGTACGAGAGTATAAACTCTGCACCAATTGCAATAAAAATTTGTTGCGAGGAATTACATCTCCCACCTTAATTTTTACAATGTTTTTTTCAAAATCGGCAGGGTTTCCAATACCGTAAATACACGAAACGGAAGCAACCACAATAACATCTTGACGCCCCGATAAAAGCGAAGTAGTGGTGCTTAAACGCAATTTTTCAATTTCGTCGTTAATCGACATGTCTTTTTCAATGTAGGTATCGGTAACAGGCAAATAAGCTTCAGGCTGATAATAATCGTAATACGATACAAAATACTCTACCGCATTGTTTGGGAAAAACTGTTTGAACTCGCCATACAATTGTGCTGCAAGCGTTTTGTTGTGGCTTAAAATTAGCGTAGGTCGTTGAACTTGCTCAATTACATTGGCAATGGTAAATGTTTTACCAGAACCCGTAACACCTAATAAGGTTTGCGCTTTGGAGTTGTTTTGTAAACCAGCAACCAATTGATTAATTGCTTCGGGCTGGTCGCCAGTGGGTTTAAAATCGGATACTAATTGAAATGCCATGTGGCAAAGTTACTTTTTTACAATGAAAGTTTATTCGAAGTTTTAATGTTGGTAAATGGAAGTATTTAAAAAGAAAACCGATATTGTTTTTTGATTCTTTCGTTTATCGTTCTAGGCTAAACAATCGTGGCGATTCGTCCGAAGGAAAGAATCGACCGATGGTTAGTTGCAATAAAGTTACAGAAAAAGGAAAGTTAAGCCATGTTTTCCTAGTTTCTTATTTCGATCAATTTATTATTTTCCGGGTTGATATAGAATTTTCTTTCATTTGCTACTTTTTTTCCGTAGAAAAAGTTTACGGTTAAGGTGTCTTGGGCTTCTTTCCAAGTTCCTGTATAAGTCTTTTTACCAATTAACTCTGTTCTCATTTGACAAATCTGTTTATCATAAAATATCCATTCCGTGTCCCAAAGCTTTTGGACGAACTTTTGATAATAAACTGTATCTAACTCAGATATTTCCTTCTTGGAGATATTAATCAGTCTAGTATGATTGCAAGAAGTTGTAAATGTTAAAAGTATTGTCATCGAAACAATAACAATAGACAAAAGAAGCCTAGTACTCTTAATCATATAGTTTCAATTGAATAGTTCTATATTACTTAACGCCTGTCTATGTCGCGTTTTAATGCGATAGATTCGGTTAATAAACGAAGATAATGCATTTTTCTGACAAAGTCAAGTTTTATAAGATTTCGAATTAATCAATCGGCTTCAATTTTAAACTAAACATTCAATGAGTTCATGGTACGCTCAATAAGCAATAAATTGTTTTTGAGTTTGGGGTCCGATTTTAAATCAGTAATTACATTGTCTAGTTTTTGCTGATATTGATTTTTAGCTTGAATTTTTAATTGAGCAATGTAGTAGAGTGCTTTAATAATTAAATCATTCTCTACAATGCTAATTTCATCTTTAGTGAGTTTTTTATAACGATTGTAAGAGTCTATTACTTTGTCAAAATCTTCTGCTTTAATGTACGCCATAATTAAAATAACAAACAAACCATCGTACAATTTCTTAAACGACTTTTGTTGGTAATGGTGTAGTGTGGTTTCAATTAATTTAATGGCCTTTTTTTCCTGGTTAGATAAAATGAGGAAAATGGCGTAAACATTATAAAAGTTGATGTGTTTAAGATGACCTTCTTTGTCCCAATCAATTTTGTGGGTTAATGATTCACATAAATCAATGGTTTCTTCAATGTTTTGCTTTAAGTTGGCGTTAATTTTATTAAAAAAATAATTGGTAATTAAATAACTTCCTTGTATGCTCAGAGCTAAAAACAATCCTGTATCAAGCGAAGTTTCATTAAGGTAGTTGATTCGCCATTTAGAAATGATTTTAGAACAAGCTGAATTGATTGCTTTTTCATCTAAAACCAATCGCGTATGCTTTAAATACATATAGTCCAAACTCATCATTTTTTCCTTGTATTTCGAAACGGATAAGTACGGATGACTCTCGATGTCTTTTAGGGTTGATTTGATTAGGGTTAATGTTTCGGTAGAATAAAAACCTTTGTGGTTAAAATGACTTAACAAATGCAAGTACGATTGTTTTGCAATAATTTGAACAGACTTTGATTTCGACTTAAAAAAGGGTTTGAAAAAAGTCAATTCTTTTTCAATTCTTTTTTTTATCGACTCTTGTTCGGTATTTCTCAATAATTCGTCTTGACGTTGAGTAATGGTATTTATATTTTCGAAATGGGTTAAAGCATCATTAAAATAATTTTTAGGAAGTGTTTTTTCGAAGCTATAAAAGTGCATTTCAATATAATTGAACATAATCAATAAAGACTGATAGTCTTCAATTTTTTTAGCAACATCAATACCGTTTTTTATTAATTCTAAAGCCTCTTCTTTTTTATTTTCAAACAGTAAAACATCTATTAAAGGGACAATGTTTAAGATATAATTGGGATAATGCTGACTATAAAAGGCGCTTAACTTAAACGTGTAATTAGCCAATTGATTCAAGTTAACCAACGATTCTGGCTTTTGATTTCCGTAAACTTTTAAGGCATAAAATGCGGAAGTTTCATTTGGATGATGAATAATGGTTTCAACCAGTTTAAGAGGTAAGTTATAGTTTCCCGATTTAAGATATTTACTAAACGATTTAAGTTGATTAGGGTTAGCGATTGAAATTATTTTCTGAATAATAAACCCCATTTTTTCATCTTATTTTGATAAAAATACGAGAATTTTTTTTAACAATAAGTTAAAATAACTTTAACATCACAAATTATTAAACTTTATGTTATGAGAAAAAATACGACTACTTTAACCAAAGACTCTTTAATTTTTCTACTCTTATTCTTTTTATTGTTTGCCTTTACGGGCTTATTTGCTCAACCCTATCAAATAGGGCATAAACAAATTACTTTTCAAGACCCTGCTAGAAGTAACCGGTCAATACAAACTGAAATTTATTACCCAGCAAACACCGCAGGAGATAATGTAGCAGTTGCAGCTGGAACTTATCCTGTTATTGTTTTCGGACATGGGTTTGTAATGGCTTGGGATGCTTATACTAACATTTGGTCGGAAATTGTACCAAGAGGTTATATCATGGTCTTTCCTAGAACTGAAGGTAGTATTATTGGTACAGATCATCAAAAATTTGGATGGGATTTACAGTTTTTAGTAAATAGAATGCAGCAAGAGGGAACTACTTCTGGCTCTATATTCTTTAATAAAATTGCTGTTGAAACTGCTCTTATGGGGCACTCAATGGGTGGAGGAGCTGCTTTTTTAGCTGCCGATTCGTTGTGCGGTAATGGAAATGTTAATTTAAAAACCTTAATAGGCTTAGCTCCAGCGGAGTCTTCAACAAATGGTGTTTCTTCAATAACATCAGCAACAAGAGTAACGGTTCCTTCAGTTGTTTTTTCTGGCAGCAATGATGGGGTAACTCCAGCGGCAGATCATCATACTCCCATGTATAATAATTTAGCATCATCATGCAAAACATTCATAAACATATTGGGTGGGGGACATTGTTATTATGCCAACACCAACTTTAATTGTGATTTTGGTGAAAGTACCTCCTCAACAGGAATATCAATTACTAGAGCACAACAACAAGACATCACTTATGATTTTGTAAATCTTTGGTTAGACTATACCTTAAAAGGAGATTGTAATGCTTTTAATGAATTTCAAGATTCGTTGAATACTTCGGTAAGAATTAGCCATCTTCAAGCATGTGTAACAAACCCAGTTCCAGTAATTACTGCTTCGGGTTATGTATTAACATCGACTCAAACAGGAACGAGTTACCAATGGTTTTTAAATGGGACTCCTATTGCTAGTAGTAATAGTGTTTCGATTACTGCAACACAAAATGGTAATTATACTGTTGAGGTTACTTATGCAAATGGTTGCCCAGAAACATCGTTACCATATAATGTAAATACGGTTGGTATAGATGGTTATGGGTTTAATCAGTTTAATATTTATCCTAATCCAACTAAAGGATTGATAACGGTTAAAGGAATAAACTTAATTAACGAAAATGTTCAAATTTATAATGCTGTCGGACAACTGGTTGTTGATTATAAAATTGAAAACAACTCAACCATTAATTTGAGTCATTTGAGTGAAGGGGTTTATATAATTAAGATTAATGCAATTACAAAACGAATAATTGTTTCTAAATGATTGAAAAGCTAGCAAAATAATATTTAACAGAATATTGGTATAACTCTTGAATATTAACAGCCAGCTATTATGGAGTTTATTTAAGTCTAATTTTGGCTAACTTAAAATAAATTATTTATGAAGAAGTATTTCTTAGTTGTTGCTCTTCTGTTCCTTGTTAGCATTGTTGATGCTCAAACATATACTTTTTCTAATACAACTACTGCGTCAGTAAATAGTACTGCAGTTACTTTGCGAAATGTTACAGTGTCAGGAGTTCCAACAACAGGAATGGTTCTTCGTCAGGTAAATGTATATTTTGGTAATGGGTCAAGCTTATATAGTGGAGATATGTCCGGATTTACATTGACATTAACCGATCCAAGTGGAAATGTAGTAAACTTAATAACCCCTAGTGGTTCATTTACTACTAGTGGGAGTTCCAATTCTGCAAATAAAATTTTTAATATTAAATTTAGAGACCACGCGGGTTTAAAAACGCCAAAAGCCCAAATGACGGCTACTAGTAGTACCTTATCTAAAGGATATCCGTTTAATCAAGGTTATTATAAACCCGAAGGTAATTTTTCGTCGTTTAATACAACTACAAACGTTAATGGTACTTGGGGGTTTAGAATGAGTGGCTATTCTACTTCTTATGCTAGAACATTTAATAGTGTTGAATTGATTTTCGGACCTCCATTTGTTGTTACCGATATCAGGGGAACCAATCCAAATCAAAGTTGTGCAAATCGTCAATGTTTTCAAACAGGAGATTTATTTTGGGCTAGAAATGTTGGCTATCCGACTAATCAAGCATCAGCACCTCCAAATACAGTAGGTGGATGCGGTTGGAATGGGCAAAAAGACAATATGGCTTGGTTTTATTTTAAAGCTTCATCGACAACAGCTACTATTTCAGCTTCAGGGTTTAGTACAGTTCAAGAAAGCTCAGTTTTCAAAACCACTGATTGTTCATCTTATTCTGCTGTTACTGGAGGGTGTGGTCCTTCAGATTTGTTTGCTGGGTCGCCGCATATAACAAAATATTTTAACGGTTCCTATGCAGGTGGTTATGCATGGAATCAGGGGTATTCGTTGAGTGGATTGACCATAGGTGATGAATATATTTTTGTTTTAGATGGACAATCTGGAACTCAATCTGAATTTTATATTGAAATGCTTGCTGGTGGAGATGGAGGCTGCAGTACTCTTCCAGTAAAACTAACCAACTACGAAATAACATGTAATAAAGGCAAGGCGGAGCTAAATTGGACGACAACTACAGAAATAAATAATGATTATTTCATTGTAGAAAAGGCCATTCAAAATAATGTAAAAGATGAATTGAATTTTTTTGAAGTAGCTAGAATTAATGGAAATGGAAATTCAAACATTGAGCAACATTATACTTTTTTAGATCAAACCTCTAACAATACAATTTTAAAAGGAAAAACATATTACCGTCTAAAACAAGTTGATTATAATGGAGTGTATGAATATTTTTATCCAATAAATTCGAATTGTATTGGAGAAAATCATGAGTTAAATTTATTTCCAAACCCTAATAAAGGCAAATTTACCTTAACAGGTTTGGTGGAGGGAGACCTTGTTACCATTACCAATAATTATGGTATTGTGATTTTTGAACAAGAGGCTAACGATAGAAATATTCATATTGAATTACCAACTCATAAAAAGGGCTATTACATTTTATCTGTAAAAGGATTGTATCAAGTCCAGAAATTAAAAATGTTGCTCGACTAAATTTATTTACTTCCAACATCTTTAATTACTTTTGAAAAACATACTTTCAAAAGACCTTATGCTTCAAGATTACTTTAAACAATTTCGAGAAAACATTATTGGAATTAATCAAACTTTTGAGTCGCCATTTGGTACTCAAAAAATAATTTATACCGATTGGACAGCAAGTGGCAGAATGTATCAAAAAATTGAAGATACACTGTTACAAAAGTTTTATCCGTTTGTAGCGAATACTCATACCGAAACTACTCAAACAGGCTCTAGTATGACTGTTGCTTACCATAAAGCTCAACACATTATTAAAGAACATGTAAATGCCTCAAATAATGAGGTGTTGATTACCTGTGATGCTGGAATGACAGGGGCAATAAACAAATTCCAACGAATATTAGGTTTTCGAATTCATGAAAAATTTAAAAATCAAGTAACGATACCTGAAAACGAACGACCAATTGTTTTTGTTACCCATATGGAGCACCATTCTAATCAAACTTCTTGGTTAGAAACCATAGCAGAGGTGGTTGTTATTAATCCAACAAAAGATGGATTGGTAGATTTAGAACATCTAAAAGAGTTGTTACAGCAATACAAGAACAGAACAAAAAAAATTGCTGCAATCACTTCTTGTTCAAATGTTACGGGGATTTTTACACCTTATCATCAGATTGCTGCTATCATGCACCAAAATAATGGTTTGTGTTTTGTCGATTTTGCTTGTTCGGCTCCGTACATCAATATTGATATGAATCCAAAAAATGCAGATGAAAAACTAGATGCTATTTATTTTTCTCCTCATAAATTTTTGGGTGGGCCTGGAACATCAGGCGTGTTGATTTTTGATAGTAATTTATATACCAACAAAATACCTGATAACCCAGGTGGAGGAACAGTTGAATGGACAAACCCTTGGGGAGAGCATGAATATGTAGCTAACATTGAAGCTCGTGAAGATGGAGGTACTCCAGGTTTTTTACAGGTAATCAGAACGGCTTTAAGTATTCAACTTAAAAACAATATGGGTGTTGAGAATATGCTTAAACGAGAGCATGAATTACTTGATATGGTTTGGAGTGAATTAGAAGAAGTTTCAAATCTGCATATTTTAGCGAATAACATAAAAGACAGATTAAGTATTGTTTCGTTTTATATTGATGATTTGCATTACAATTTAGCGGTTAAATTGTTAAATGATAAGTTTGGTATTCAAACTCGTGGAGGATGTTCTTGTGCTGGAACTTATGGTCATTATTTGTTAAATGTTGATAAGGATTTTTCTCATTCTATAACCAGTGAAATTTCGTGTGGAATTTTAGATAAAAAACCAGGTTGGGTTCGAATGTCGTTACACCCAACAACTACTAATGAAGAACTTAATTTTGCGTTGGAAGCACTAAAAGAATTAGCGAAGAATCATAAAGATTGGGCAAAGGATTATAGTTACAACTCTTCAACTAATGAGTATAAACACGTTAAAGAAGAGAAAGATTTACTTTATAATACAGTAAACGATTGGTTTAACTATTAGGCTTTTTTTGTCGCTATTTTTTCAATTACGATAATTATTCCCAACCCTAAAATAGCAAAAAGTACAACGTATATAAGTTGTGGGTCGCCATCGTAATTTGCAGGTAAAACATTCTCATCAATAAAAGGAACTTCCTTGCCGTGAGAGTTAATTCTGGTTTGTAATATTTTTTTCCAAGGCCAAATTTTGTTTAACGAACCTACCAAAAAACCTGTTAAAAGCGCAATAGTTAAGTCGTGATATTTTTTAAACATCCAATTTAACAACTTCGAAAACGATAATAATCCAGTAATACATCCTAAACCAAAAACAGCAATGGTAGCAATTTTCATGTCTTTAATTGCTGATAGTACCAACTCATAAGACCCAAGTAAAAGTAAAATAAAACTACCTGAAATTCCAGGTAAAATCATTGCACAAATGGCAATTGCTCCAGATAAGAAGATGAACCACATAGCGTGAGGATTTTCCATTGGAGGTAATATCGTAATGTAGTAAGCAAAAGCACTTCCAACAATTAGGGCTATTATTTTTGAGATGTCCCAAGCTTTAATTTTTTTACCAACCAAATAGATGCTTGATAATATTAACCCAAAGAAAAAGCTCCAAAGCACAACCGTATGAAATTCTAACAAGTAAGTGATTAGTTTTGCTAATGAGATAATGCTTATGGCTATTCCAGATAATAACGCCGCTAAAAAATTACCGTTTAAATGATTCCAAGCGGCTTTAATGCCATCGTTTTTTAACACTTTAAAAGCAGACAAATTAATGTTGTCAATAGTCTCCAATAGTTCTTCGTAAATACCTGAAATAAAGGCTATTGTACCTCCAGAAACACCTGGAACAACATCTGCAGCTCCCATTGCAATACCTTTTGCACTTAAAATAAAATAATCTTTTAGTGTTCGTTGCATAGTTTTTAATTAAACTTCAAAAGCTTCGTAATAAGCGGTAATTCCACCTTCTAACGAATAAAGTTGGTTGTTATTTATTTTTCTTTTTAAAACGATAACCAGCGCATGTGATTTTAAGCCTTCGTTACAACAAAAAACGATTGGCTTGGAGATATTAAGTTTTTTTAAATTTTTTAATACATCATCCATAGGAATGTTAATTCCACCAATATTAAATTCTTTGAATTCGTAACGTTCTCTGATATCAATAAGTTGAAAGTCTTCTCCGTTTTCAAACTTTTCTTTAAGTTTTTCAGCCGAAATCTTCATTAAATATTCTTATTTAAATTCAGCAATAATTTCTTGTGGGAGATTGTCAAAAAAGGTATCACCTCTTAATCCAAGTCTTAAACATTCTAAAGGAATAACCTCATGTGGAGCAATGTTTCCTAAATTAACATTTGCACCAAATTGCTTGATAAACCATACTTGTTGAGATTTAATTGGAGCTTCCCAAAGAATATTTTCAACCTTCACATTGTTGATTATTTTATTAACCAAGGCAACATGCGCAGTTCCGTTTGGTCTGTAAATACCTACGTTTCCACTTTCACGTGCTTCAGCAATTACCTTCCATGATCCAGCTTCCAATTCGTTTTTCATCATTTTTATCCATTTCGATGGACTGATTAAAATTCCTGCTTCTTTAGAACCTACTTCACTTAAAACAGTAAAATCTTTTGCTAAAGTAGAAATGTATTCACATTTTTTGTCGTGAGGAATAGCAATAGAGCCATCAGAAACTTCACAACAGTTCAATTGAAGTTTGTCTAATAATTTTCTGTAATCATCAAACATACCCCGAACAATAAATGCTTCAAACAGAGTGCCTCCAAGGTATACTTTTAATCCAGCATCCTTGTAAGTAGCTATTTTCTTTTCAATATCTTTAGTTACATAAGATGTTCCAAAACCTAATTTTACTAAATCGGTTAAATGAGCCGATGAATGAGCAAAGTTTTCAGCTTCTCTCCAGCTTAGTCCTTTATCCATCATCATGGTTAACCCAACATTACGGGGGTGAGATTCCCGAGTAGGGATAAATGGTAATTCAAAATTCATGTTAGTGTTTATAATTTTCAAGGGTGTGTAAAATTTCCGGAAACGAAATGGCTTCTGGGAAATATTCTATAAAATCGCTCGCCAATTCAGGTTGAATGGTTAAAGCGATGTTTAATTTTGCATTTGCCTCTACAGTTTTTCCAGCTTTTAGTAATAATGCTGAAAGGCGAATGTTTATTTGCTGATTGGTTGGTTGATTTTCTAAACTTTCGTTTAAGAAATCAATCGCTTTTTGTAAACCGTCTTTGTTTAAATATGCCTCAGAAATGTCTAACCAAATTTCTTCATTGGTTTCGTCAATTTCTATCACTTTATTAAAAGCATTAATGGCTTCTTCGTATTTTTCTAAATTGGCAAGAATGTCACCATAGATATACCAAAACTCTGAATTGTTGGTTTCTAAATCAATGGCTTTTTGAATGTAAAAAGCTGCTACGTGGTTTTTCTTTTGGTATTCACTAACCACAGCTATTCCAGCGTAAGCATCGGCATAATATGGGTCAATGTTTATTGCCTTGTAATAATTGTTTTCGGCGTTAACATAATCTTCCAATTTCTCGTAACATTCTCCAATGTAGTAAAATGTTGTTGAATCAGGCTCTTCGTATTCGTTCGATTCTTTAAAAGTTTGTATAGCATCTTCATAGCGTTCTAACATGGCTAAGGAGTTTGCTTTGTTAAAATAAGCTGATGAAAAATCTTCTTTAATTGCTAAGGCATAATCATAAGCATCAATGGCTTTTTCGTATAATTCGGCTTTATTGTAAGCAATTCCTAAACTAAACCAAGCCAAATAACTGTAAGGATTTTCGTCAATAAAACTCTTAAAAAATGTTATACTATTTTCAGTGTCGTTTTTAAGATTAAAACAAAATGATATTTCATACAATACCGTTTCATTTTCAGGGTTTTCCTTCAATAAATCTTTTAAAATGGTTAAAGCTTTGTCGTATTGAGATAGGTTTTCGTATTCAAATGCAATATTGAATAAAATGTTTGTTTTTTCAGTTTTATCGTCGATTAATTTTGCTGCTTTGTAATAGTTTTCAATAGCTTTTTGATGCTGTCTAATCTGACTAAAAATATTTGCCTTGGTTAAATACAATTCATGGTTAAACGGTTCCATGTTTTCCAAAGCATTTAAAATATCTAAACCTTTGTTGGGTTGATGATTTTCGATTAAATATTGAGCTTGTTTAATTTTTAATGCAGAAGAGTTAGGGTGTTGATACAAAGCAAATTCAATGGCTTTGTTCGCTTTCTCCATCTCGTTTTTTTCTAAATAAAAATCAATTAAATCTTCAAACTCTTCAACATCAAAAAAATAATGTTCGTTCATTTCGAGCATTTGCTCAAACCGGTTCGACAATTCTAAATCGTCGTTACCTTCGTTGTATGGGTCAAAATCCTCGTCCATGTATATCGTATCTACACAAAATTAACCCTTTAGTAATTCAAAAAGCTAATTTCTATCATATTTTTCAACAATTAGTTAACAATAAATTTTAATACTGTTTTCTACAATATTAGCTTTTAGCTATAACTAACCACATAGGTACATAGTTTATAATGCTCAAACAAAGAATAATTAAGTTAAACATAGTTATCCCGATTTATCGGGATATACCTATTGTGGATCTTTATTTTTTAATTTAAGGTAGTCAATAAAGTCTATGTTTCTATGTGGTTTATTAATAAACATCAATAAGAACAATTAGATGGTTCAATCATTTTTAATGAGTAACATTTAAAAACTTTAGGCTAATTTTACCAATAACAAAAATGAGATAGTATGACATTAATAAAATCAATTTCGGGAATAAGAGGCACCATTGGAGGAGCTCCAAACGATGGGTTAACACCTTTAGATATTGTAAAATTTACTTCTGCTTATGGTACTTGGATTATAAGAAGAAACGCGGGTAAAAAGTGTAAAGTAGTGATAGGTAGAGACGCTCGTATTTCTGGTGAAATGGTTCAAAACATTGTAGTTGGAACGCTTCAAGGTTTGGGTATAGATGTGATTGATTTAGATTTTTCAACCACTCCGACTGTTGAGGTTGCAGTGCCAATGGAAAATGCTCAAGGAGGAATTATATTAACTGCTAGTCACAATCCTAAACAATGGAATGCGTTAAAATTATTAAACGAAAAAGGAGAGTTTATTTCTGCAAGTGATGGAGAAGAAGTGTTGACTTTGGCTGAAAACAGTTCATTTGCTTATGCCGATGTGGACGCATTGGGTGCTTATAAAAAAGACGATTCGTATTTGCAGAAGCACATTCAGGCGGTGCTAGATTTACCTTTGGTTGATGTAAATGCTATAAAATCAAAAAACTTTAAAGTTGCTATTGATTGTGTAAATTCTACGGGGGGAATTTTTATCCCAGCATTATTAAAAGCTTTAGGAGTGACCAATATTTTGGAATTGTATTGTGAGCCAAACGGTCAGTTTCCTCACAATCCAGAACCTTTACCAGAAAATTTAACAGAAATATCGAATCAAATAAAATCCCAAAAAGCTGATGTGGGCTTTGTAGTTGACCCCGATGTGGACCGACTAGCTATAGTTTGTGAAAATGGAGATATGTTTGGCGAGGAGTATACGCTAGTTGCCATCGCTGATTATGTAATAAAACATACACCTGGAAATACTGTGTCAAATTTATCTTCAACCAGAGCATTAAGAGATGTAACTGAAAAGAATGGAAACACTTATTTTGCTTCAGCAGTTGGAGAGGTTAATGTGGTGGAAATGATGAAAGCTAAAAATGCGATAATAGGAGGAGAGGGGAATGGTGGAATTATCTATCCAGAATTGCATTATGGTAGAGACGCTTTAGTAGGTATTGCTTTGTTTTTAACACATTTGGCAAAATCTAACATGACTTGTTCAGCATTAAGAGCATCTTATCCTAACTATTTCATCTCTAAAAATAAAATTGAACTAACACCCCAAATTAATGTGGATGAGATTTTGATAAAAATGGAAAAGAAATATCAACACGAAAATGTAAATACCATTGATGGTGTTAAAATTGATTTTCCTACGGAATGGGTTCATTTGAGAAAATCGAACACCGAACCCATTATTCGTATTTATTCCGAAAGTGCTACCATGCAATCGGCTGATGCTTTAGCAAATAGAATAATACGAGATATTAAAGAATTGATTTAGAAGATGGAAGTTGGAAGACCGAAGATGGAGGTTGCTTCTGACTTCGGTCTTCCAACTTAAACCTAACACCAGCACCCATGAAAAAAATATACCTCGATAATGCTGCTACAACTCCTCTTGATCCTGAAGTGATAGAATCGATGGTTGCTGTAATGAAAAATACTTATGGCAATCCTTCGGCGGTTCATGCTTTAGGCAGAAAAGCAAGAGTAGTAGTGGAGGAAGCTAGAAAAAAAGTGGCTACACACATTAATGCTGCTCCTGCTGAATTGTTTTTTACTGCTGGAGGTACAGAAGCCAATAATATGGTGATTAGAAGTGCTGTTGCAGATTTGGGTGTTACTCACATTATTACATCTCCAATAGAGCATCATGCAGTTTTAGAAACGGCAGAAAAAGTTGAACACGAAAAACACACCAAATTGAGTTTAGTAAAACTCGATGAGTTTGGTTCGGTCGATTTAAAAAGTCTTGAAGAATTATTAGAGCAAAATGCAGATAAAAAAACATTAGTTTCTTTAATGCATGCGAATAATGAGATAGGTAATCTGTTACCATTGAAAAAGGTAGTAGAAATATGTAAGAGGCATCAAGCTTTGTTTCATTCCGATACGGTTCAAACCATGGGGCATTATGCGTTTGATGTACGTGAATTAAATATTGATTTTTTAACCTGTTCGGCACACAAATTTCATGGGCCAAAAGGGACTGGGTTTTTGTTTGTCAACCAAAATGTACAGTTAAAACCTATTATTACTGGTGGCGGACAAGAACGTAATATGCGTGCTGGAACTGAAAATATTTATGGTATTGTAGGTTTGGCAAAAGCCATGGATATTGCTTATGCTCATTTACCTGAACATCAGCAATATATTCAAGGGTTAAAATCGTATATGATAGCACAGTTAGAGGGAAATATTAAAAATATAACGTTTAACGGAAACCCAAAAGGAGATAGTTTATATACGGTATTGAATGTTAATTTTCCAAATAGCGAAATGGATGAAATGTTGCTGTATAATTTTGATATTGAAGGAGTTTGTGTATCGGGAGGAAGTGCATGTACTTCTGGTAGTAGTATAGGGTCTCATGTGTTAGAGGCTATTAATTCAGATAAAACAAAACCGTCTATTCGTTTTTCGTTTAGTAAATTTAATACTAAAGAAGAAATAGATTTTACGATGAAACTTATAGAAAATTGGTTCAAAGCTTAATTCATACTTCATTGCTGGGTTGACTAGCAATCTGAAATATTGATAATAAAAAACAAAAAATATAGATTCCGTGTCAAGCACGGAATGACGATCAATAGTAAATGAGCATGAAAATAACATTTTTAGGAACAGGAACATCGCAAGGAATACCAGTTATTGCTTGTAGTTGTGATGTTTGCTTGTCTGAAAATGAAAAAGATAAACGCTTACGAGTTTCAGTTTTAATCGAGTATTTAGGTAAAACCATTGTTATTGATACGGGGCCTGATTTTCGACAACAAATGTTACGAGCCAATGTTCAACAGTTAGATGCGGTTGTTTTTACACACGAACATAAAGATCATATTGCAGGCTTGGATGATGTGCGTGCGTTTAATTTTAAGCAACAAAAAGATATGGATATTTACGCAACAAACCATGTTCAAAATGCTTTGCGTAGAGAATTTCATTATGCATTTGATGAATATAAATACCCTGGAGTACCAGAGTTAAAATTGCATACTGTTTCCGATGAGGTTTTTGAGGTTGCAGGTATTCCTTTTACGCCTATTAATGTAAAACATTTCAAACTTCCAGTAAAGGCTTACCGAGTTGGTAATTTTACCTACATTACTGATGCCAATAAAATAGAGGAGAAAGAATTAGAAAAAATTAAAGGTTCGGAAGTTATTGTGTTAAATGCTTTGAGAAAAGAGCCGCACATTTCCCATTTTACTTTAGATGAAGCTGTTGATTTGTTGAAGGAATTAAAGCCAAAAAGAGCTTATCTTACACATATTAGTCATTTAATGGGAAAACATGATGAGGTACAAAAAGAGCTACCCGATTTTATTCAGATAGCTCATGATGGTTTAGTGATTGAAATTTAGTTAGTCCTCTAATTTAGAACTCATAAATTCTCCAGTTTCGTTTTGTTTAGCCAATGTCCAATGGTCTGTATTAGTCGTTTCTAACCACACATCATTTTGTTTTCTAAAAACTTGAACATGAACACCAAACTGATTTTCGAATGCACTTTCAACTTCACTGACAAGCATATCGGGGTTAATTATTAAGTTACCAGCAGTATGTTTTTGTCTAATTTCTGCTAACGTTTTTTCATCATCAATTAAATCTTTTTTAGCAGAAGCTTCGCCAACTTGATGTGATTTAGTGAAAAAACCTAAGTTTAAAAATTTAAAAGAATTGTTAAAAGCTGACTTTATTTCTGCGATTTTTTTTGAATCTTCTATATGTAACTTCATAGCGTTTGTTTTTAATTCAACACAAAGCTATACCATCTTTGATATTAAAACAATGATATTTGTTAGGTAAAGTTTTGTTGTTTAAAGGTTTTTCTTTTTCGCTAACAAATGGAGTTTTTCTAAAAGAATTTCATTAGCAGCTTGTTGTTTTTCGAGTAAAGTAATCAATTCGTTGAGTTGTTTATGGATTTCTTCAGCTGTTCCTTCTAAATTATAATTTGCATAAGGGTCAACATAATTTGAGGGGTAGTTAATCATGTTTTCATCTATCTCTAAAATTTTACAGACATCTTTTAATAAAATCAAATCTGTTTTAGTTAACCCACGCTCAAAACGCGAATAGGTAGGGATAGAAATTTTTAATTGATTAGCCATCTCGAGTTGACTAACTTCTTTTGATAATCGAGTTTTTCTAATTTTTTTTAATATGGTTTCTCTACTTAAAAAGGACATAAAATTCAGTATAAATACCTAATTATTAGATATTTTGATTAAAATCATATTTTGTTTCTAAAATATTTGCTAAATATGCAAACAATTTGCACATAATGAAAAAATATTATTTTATTTATACAAAATAACTAATTAACTAATTAACTAATTAACTAATTAACTAATTAACTAATTAACTAATTAACTAATTAACTAATTTATTAATACTATGACACCTTTTATTATTTGGTTAGAAAAAGAAGAAGTTGATCTGCTATTGGGTAGTATTTTACGTTCCGATAATAATTCAAAAATTAATACTGTTTTAACACAAAATGAACTTTTAGAGTTGGCAGAAAATGCTCTAAAACAAAATAACGAATTGATTAAATTGTTTAAAAAAATTCAACCATTTGATAAACTTCAACAAACTACCGCTCAAATGTACGGAGTGCAGAAAAAATGCGATTTTTACAAAGAGCAAATGAGTAAAATGAAAGTTCATTGTTCTATGCATAAAGATCTCACCAATTGCAACCAATGTCCAACAAATAATATCTCAAATTTATTTTAATTGGTTTAAAAAAAGCATGATTTTACTCATCGCTTACCTTGTCTTTTGACAAGGTATTAGCTTTTTATTTTATCATTTTCATTTCTAAAAACAAACTGCCCATCAAATTGGTCGAGTATTATTGCTGAATCTGGTTGTACTGTACCCGATAAAACTTGTTTAGATAGTTCGTTTAACACATTTCGTTGTATAATTCGTTTTACAGGGCGAGCTCCAAATTGAGGGTCGTAACCTAATTCTGCAATATGTTGTACCGCTTCATCAGTATAACTTAATGTGATATTATTTTTTAGTAACAAATTCGATAAGCCTTTTAACTGAAGTTTTACAATTTGTAACACATCGTTTTTGGTTAACGGAGTAAACATTATGGTTTCATCTATTCTGTTTAAAAACTCTGGTCTGATGGTTTGTTTAAGTAAACCAAACAATTCGACCTTTGTTTTTTCAATTACATTGTCTCTATCAACATCCCCTAAGTTTTCAAAATTTTCTTGTATAATGTGAGAACCAATGTTAGAAGTCATGATGATAATGGTGTTTTTAAAGTTTACCACCCGTCCTTTATTATCGGTTAATCTACCATCATCTAACACTTGTAGCAAGATATTAAACACATCAGGGTGAGCTTTTTCAATTTCATCTAAAAGCACCACAGAATAAGGCTTTCTTCGAACAGCTTCGGTTAATTGACCGCCTTCATCGTAACCAACATATCCTGGAGGAGCACCAATTAAACGAGATACAGCGTGTTTTTCTTGGTATTCACTCATATCAATTCGGGTCATTGAATTTTCATCATTAAACAAGTATTCGCTCAATGCTTTTGCTAATTCAGTTTTACCTACGCCTGTTGTTCCTAAAAAGATGAATGAACCAATTGGTCGTTTTTCGTCTTGTAATCCTGCACGACTTCTTCTCACTGCATCCGAAACAGCCATTATCGCTTCTTCCTGTCCTACAACTCTTTTGTGTAGTTCATCTTCCAATTTCAATAGTTTCATTCGTTCGCTTTCCAACATTTTGGTTACAGGAATTCCCGTCCATTTCGAAATTACTTCGGCTATTTCTTCAGGTGTAACTTCTTCTTTAATCATTTTTGAATTTTCCTGTAGTTCAGTTAATTGGTTCTTGAACTGATTTAACTTGTCTTCAGCTTCCTTAATCTTCCCGTATCGAATCTCAGCAACTTTTCCAAAATCGCTATTTCGTTCAGCTTGGTCGGCTTCGTATTTTAGTTGTTCAATTTCATCTTTGGTTTTCTGAATGCCATCTACCACATTTTTTTCTGCTTGCCATTTGGCTGTTAAGCTTGCTTTTTCTTCGTTTAAATTGGCTAACTCTTCTTTAATAATATTGAGTTTTTTTTCGTCTTTTTCCCTTTTAATGGCTTCGCGTTCAATTTCGAGTTGCATTATTTTACGCTCAATTTCATCTAATGCTTCTGGCTTAGAGTTAATTTCCATACGAAGTTTTGAAGCAGCTTCATCAATCAAGTCAATAGCTTTGTCAGGTAAAAAGCGGTCGGTAATGTATCGTTGAGATAATTCTACAGCACTAATTATAGCCGAATCTTTTATTTGAACCTTATGGTGTGATTCATATTTTTCTTTAATACCCCTTAATATCGAAATAGCATCTTCGGTAGAGGGCTCATCTATCATTACTTTCTGAAAACGACGTTCCAATGCTTTATCCTTCTCAAAGTATTTCTGATATTCGTTTAAGGTAGTAGCACCAATGGCTTTTAATTCACCACGTGCTAGGGCAGGTTTTAAAATGTTGGCTGCATCCATAGCACCTTCTCCTCCTCCAGCACCAACAAGAGTATGTATTTCATCAATAAAAAGAACGATATCGCCTTCTGCACTAATTACTTCTTTAACAACTGCTTTCAAACGTTCTTCGAACTCCCCTTTGTATTTTGCTCCTGCAATCAGTGCGCCCATGTCTAACGAGAAGATTTGTTTGTCTTTTAAATTTTCAGGTACATCGCCTAAGATTATACGGTGAGCTAAACCTTCTGCTATGGCTGTTTTACCAACACCTGGTTCACCAATTAAAATAGGGTTGTTTTTTGTTCGTCGAGACAAAATTTGTAAAACTCTTCGTATTTCTTCATCACGACCAATAACAGGGTCTAATTTATTTTCTTTAGCTAATTCGTTAAGATTTTTAGCGTATTTTTTTAAAGCGTTGTATTGTTCTTCTTGACTTTGAGAGGTTACTTTTTCGCCTTTTCGGAGTTCTTGAATAGCTGCTTTTAGTTCTTTTTCTTTTACGCCATTGTCTTTTAATAATTGAGCAATAGTATCAGAACCACTCAATAAACCAAGTAAAAGATGCTCAATAGAAACATATTCGTCGCCAAACTCTTTTAAATATGAGGTGGCTTTATTTAAAGCACTATTTGCTTGGTTTGATAAGTATTGATTTCCACCAGTTACTTTTGGGTACGATTCAACTATTTTGTCTAAAGCTTGTTTAAAAATAGGAACATTAACGCCAAGTTTTTTCAAAATAAATGGAGTAACATTTTCATCAACTTCAAGCATACCTTTTAAAATATGCCCAGTTTCAATGCTTTGATTTGACGAAGACATTGCAATTTGCTGAGCTTGTTGAATGGCTTCTTGCGATTTGATGGTAAATTTATCGAAATTCATAAAGTGTAAGTTTTGATTAACGCTTGTCAAAAAATTAACCAATTGCTATTTTGTTGAATTTATGTGAATTTATGGCAGTTTATTGAGGTTTTTAATGACAAAATAGCAGTTTTTTGGATTTTGTTAATTGATATTTGAAGTTGAAAATGTAATAAATATCTTTAAATTAGCTTTGTGTTAAATAGGTTTCAATGTTTAGGATAAATAGTATTATAATATTTTTAGTTGTTTTTAATTTTTTTGAGTTGAAAGCACAGACCTATGCAGATAAATCCTTCTATTTGGTTGAAGCATTAAATCTTAAAGAGTTAAGTGAAAACGATAAGTTACTTATTGATTCTTGCCTTAAAATTTACCATAAAGCCAATGTCGACACTGTAAAACTATCTGCATTAGCAGCTATAGTTGAAGATTGTTGGGACGATAATGTGTGGCCAAAATATAATGATGAAATTTATTTACAAGTTTCAAACAAACTAAACACAAAAAAAGATTTCAAAAAAGAAGAAGTATTTTATTATAAAAAACTACTTGGAGCATGTTTAAATAATATAGCATACTATTTAGATATACAAGGAAAAACGGATAGTGCATTATTTTATTACAACAAATGTTTATTTGTGTTTAACGAAATTAAAGATAGGGTAGGATTGGCCGATACTTATAACAATATGGGGTATATATTTCGTTATCAAGGTAATATTCCTAAAGCAGTTGAATATTATCAAAAAGCACTCAAACTAAATCAAGAGTTAAAAAACAAAAAGGGAATTGCCTTGGTGTTGAATAATTTAAGTTTAATATACAGTCGAAATAATGATTTAGACCAAGCAGAAAAGCTGTTGTTAGAATCGATGGATTTAAAGATTGAGATTAATGACATACATGGCTTGGGTTATACCTTTATTAATTTAGCAGATATATACAGGCTAAAAAATTTAAAAAAACAAGCAATAGAGTTTTATTTAAAAGCAATATCTACGTTAGATTCTATTGGTGAACATAATGGTGTGGCAAATTGTTACAACAACTTGGGATTAATTTATTTTAATGACAATGAGCTGCATCTTGCTGAGAGCTATTTTAAAAAGAGTATGCATTTAAATATTCAGCTAAATAATATAAACTTAATTGCGATATCAGGGATAAATTTAGGAAACCTAAACATCAAACAAAAAAAGTATAAGGATGCTGAATATTTTGGGTTGTTGGCAATGAAATATGCAAAAGAGGGAGGTTATATTGAGGCAATAAGGGATGCCGCTGCACTATTATATACTGTAAATAAGGATAAGGGAAATTATAAACAAGCTCTAGAAATGTACGAGCTTAGGTCATTAATGCATGATAGCATGATTAATGATAATAACAAAAAAGAGGCAATACGAAGCCAATTACAATATAGTTATGAAAAACAAGCGGTTGCAGATAGTATTAAAAATGCAGAAGAAAAGAAAATAATTCAAGCTCAAATTCTTGTTCAAAAAACTCAACTTAAACAAGAAAAAACAAAACGAATAGCATTGTATGGAGGCTTGATTTTAGTACTCATTTTTGCAGGATTTATGTATAATCGATTTAAAGTAACTAACCGGCAGAAACTTGTAATTGAAAACCAAAATGTTATTGTTGAAAAACAGAAACACATCATTGAAGAAAAGCACAAGGAGGTTTTGGATAGCATAAGATATGCTAAACGAATACAAGACGCATTACTTACTTCACAAGCCTATATTGAGAGAAGTATTAAAAGATTAAAAGGATAAAGTTATTTGATATTAAAAGAAAGCAATTTTTTATCTTCAATAAAACAATCAATCCTATCATCAATTTTTACAGGACCAACACCAGCAGGTGTACCAGTAAAAATGTAGTCTCCGATTTTTAAGGTAAAAAATTGAGATACATAAGATATAATTTGGTTGATGTTGAAAATCATATCCTTAGTATTCCCAATTTGCTTTGTTTCACCATTTATTTGAATACTAAAGTTTAAGTTATTAATGTCATCAAATGCTGAAATGTCAACAAATTTCCCAGTAGGAGCAGAGCCATCAAAAGCTTTTGCTTTTTCCCAAGGCAATCCTTTTTCTTTACATTGTTGTTGAACATCTCGAGCTGTAAAATCAACACCTACAGAGATTTCATTATAGTATTTGTGGGCAAATCGTTCTTCAATGTGTTTTCCAATTTTATTAATTCTTACTACAAGTTCAACTTCATGGTGTAAGTCGTTAGTAAAGCTTGGATAAATAAAGGGGGTTCTAGGTTGAATCAAGGCTGTATCGGGTTTTAAAAAGAATACAGGTTCTTTGGGTATAGGATTATTGAGTTCCTTAGCGTGGTCAATGTAATTACGACCAATACAAATGATTTTCATATTACTTTTTTAAAGCTCTTAATCTAATGTTTGTCAATACTTTTTTTGTGTATAATGGGAAGTCACCATTCATCATCCAACTGTAATAACCAGGTTCAACTTCTAAAATGTGTTCAACTAATTTACCTTTATGTTTCCCAAAATTAAAAACTTCTTTACCATTTTCATCAAATATAATTCTACCAATTAAATCGGCATTGTTAGTTCGTTGCGAGAATTCGGCTAAAAACTTCACATCATTTTTTAATTCATCGTATTTTTCAATCTGAGCTTCTAAAATTTCGTAAGTAGCCATGGTATCTGCTTCGGCACTATGAGCATTGTCTAAATTTTTTGAACAATAAAACTGGTATGCAGCAGAGAGCGTTCGTTGTTCCATTTTATGAAAGATGTTTTGAACATCTACTAAACTACGTTTTGAGATATCAAAATCAACATCGGCCCTGAGAAATTCTTCAGCTAAAAGCGGAACATCAAACTTGTTTGAATTAAAACCAGCTAAATCACAACCTTCAATAAATTTTGCTAATTCTTTCGCAACTTCTTTAAATGTTTGTTTGTTAGCAACATCTGCATCTGTAATTCCATGTACAGCCGAAGACTCAAGAGGTATAGGAATGGTTGGATTTATGAGTTTAGTCTTAATTTCTTTATCGCCATTTGGCATTAATTTAACTATCGAAATTTCTACAATTCTATCGGTTGCTACATCAACACCAGTTGTCTCTAAGTCAAAAAATGCAATGGGTTTGGCTAATTTTAGCTTCATTATTTTGTGTATGTTTTTTAAAGAAATTAAGGTGTAACAACAAATTCTTGTTCTTTAAAAGCGATGAAATCACTTTTGCCTAGTATTGTTACATTTTCTGTTTTTGGAGCATAACCAGGGGCATCAATTAAAACCTGATAGGTTCCAGGTTTTAATATAATGGTAAATGCTCCACTTTTTGGGTTTGGAGTGTAGTTGCCTATTTCTTCTTGTGTTCTAACATCTACAACATTTATTAGTGCATCTTTTATAGCTTCGGTTGACCCTTGTGCAATCACTTTTGATTTGATAATGGTTTGACGAGAATCTATTTCATTAAAAGTTACTTTGTAAATGTCTTTCTCGCCTTTGCTATCTTTTCTCCAAGTTGAAATATAGGCATGACTTTGATCTTCGATAAACGATATACATAAATTATCTTCAGGGGTATTTAATGGGTATCCTAAATTTTGTGGCTTTGACCAAGTATTTGTTGCTTCATCCCAAGTTGATTTAAAATAATCGTATCCACCCATACTGTTATGTCCTTTTGAAGAGAAATAGAGTGTTTTTCCATCATAAAATAAGTTCGGGAAATCTTCATCGTAAGGAGTGTTAATGGTACTTCCTAAGTTTTGAGGTTCAGCCCAATCACCTGTTGGAAGTTTTCTTGTCATATAAATGTCTTTTTCGCCTAAACCATCATCTCGTCTACTTGCAAAAAATAAAATGTTTTCATCTGCAGAAATGGTTGCAGAACTTTCAAATCCTTTTGAATTGATGGCCTCACCAAGTTTTTCTATTTTCTTAAACTTCCCCGACGACATTTTAGACTCGTAGATGTCCCCAAATTCTTTGATGTTATCCATATAGACAAATAGTTTGTCTGCGTTGTATGATAAACCTACGGCTTGTTCGTCATAAATTGAATTAACCATTGCACCAGCTCCTTTTGCAGGAATAAATTCACCATTTTCAACTTTAGTGTAAAATACATCAGATGAATAATAACCATCAAATTCACGAGCACCACCCATAACACCTTTTCTTCTTGAAGTAAAAAATAAGTAAGATTCATCAGGGGTAACTAGAGGGTAATAATCAGGATATTCAGTATTGATTTTGTCTCCAGCATTCTCGAAAGATACATCAATAGGTGATTTTACCAATAACATGGCATTTTTAACCATTTCAATTTCTCTAGCAACTTCAGTTTGTTTTGTTCCTGCCCCAGATTTTTGGTATTTCTCAAAAGCATCTAAAGCTTCGTCAAGTTTCATGTTGTAATGGTAGGCTTTAGCCAAATAAAAATCTACATCAGGGTCTGATTTTCTTTCTGATGCAGTTTCAAGAAACTTTATGGCTTCACTTTTATCTCTATCAGTATGTAAAATACAGTAACCTGCTTTGTAAGGATAATCAGCATTTTTAGGATCTTTTTCAATAAGTTTTTTATAAACGATTAATGCATCGATATAATTATGAAACTTAAAGTGTTCTTCAGCATCAGCGGGGTCAGCTTTTTGGGCAAAACTTGTTAACGTTAGTAAAACAGCTAATGTTAATAGGATATGTTTCTTAATTCTTTTCAAAATCAATGTTTATTCATACAATAACAAAATCAATACCAAACAATAAAGTTAACCATTAATAAAGTTACAGAACACTTTGTTTATTCAATTTAAAGGTAACTCGTCGGTTTAGTTTTTGGTTTTCTAGATTGTTACTTCCATCTGAATTTAAATTTGGTTTAGAAGGTTCTTCTTCGCCAACAGCTTCAGTTGTAATTTGAATGGCTTTAATCCCTTTTTGTTTTAAGTATTTAACGGTTGTTTCTGCTCTTTGTTTCGAGAGTTCAATATTGTAATTTTTACTACGTTGTTCTGATGCTTCTTTGGTAAAAGTTATTTTACGTTTTGCAAAAATCTTTTGGTTTAGTTCCATGTCTCTCTTTCCATCGGTATGACCTTTAATGTTCAATACCATTTCTTTTCCTTCTTCTGTTTTAAGGAAGTTTATAATTTTATCCAATTCTTTTTTTGCGTCGTTTGATAAATTGTGTTTATCAAAATCGAAATAAATAGGACCAAATGCAGGAGTGTTGGTTGTATTTGTAACAACTAGTCTATCCACTTTTATAGTGTCAGAAATCATAGTAAATTCAGCAGTAGTTTTAGGGTCTAGTTTCCTAGATAGAGCAATCAATTCCTTGTCAGTGGTATAATTGTTATCAGTTTCAACTTTAACTAATGGAACTTCTTTTGAAATAGAGGCAGTGTCAATTCCAGTAAATGCTGGGTTGTTTTTTGCTTCTTCACTATTAAAGAAAGAGTTACGTAAAGTAGCTATTTGAACATCTTCTCCATTTACTTTTGCTTTTTCTAGACTAATCTCACTAAATAACTGAAAATAATCACATTGTTTAGGTGTGCTAATTTTTATTGTTTGAGGATTAAATCCTTCTGCAACTATTGATAAATTATATTGACTTTCTGGTTTAGCAACCAATAAAAATTTACCATTTGTACTCAATGAAGTTGCACTAGTTTCTTCTTTGTTTGTACTTAAATTGGTAAGAGTTAAAGTGCTTTTTATAGGTTGTTTAAGTTCGTTGTTGTAAACTATACCTCTAATTTCAGTATTCTCAAGGTTTTTACAAGTTGCAGAGAAGCTATAAATATCAAAAGTTCCATTTCCTTCAACTCTTGAAGATGAGAAAAAGCCGTTCTCATTTGATTTATCGACAATAAAATAGATGTCGTCAGCAGGTGAATTATAAGGGAAACCTAAATTTTCAGCCAAACTCCATTCGCCGTTAACAAGTTCTGATTTATAAATATCGTAACCACCCATTGTTGCATGACCAGTTGATGAGAAATATAATGTTTTTCCATCTTCGGTTAAATAAGGAGCATCTTCATCATCAACGGTATTAATGTTATTGCTTAATAAGACAGGTAATTCCCATTCGCCGTTTGATTTTTTAACGGATTTATAAATATCTTTTCCTCCAATACCATCCTTTTTTGTAGAAACAAAAAACATGGTTGTTCCATCAGCAGAAATAGTAACACTTGGTACATTAAATTTACTAGCGTTAATTTTGTCGTCAAGTTTTTTCAGTGTTGACCAGCTTCCGTCTTTAAAATTAGATTGCCAGATAGCATCTTTTTTATAAGTAAATATGGTATTACCATCGGTTGAATAAGTAATACTTGCATCATGTTTTTTAGTGTTTACGTTGTCAGGTAAATATTTCTTTAATTCAGCTTTATCAGTTAATAAATTCCAGCCAGCTTCTGTTTTTTTAGCGGCGTAAATATCTTCATAAGGAAGTAAATCTCCCTTATCTTTTTTATTTCCTTTATAGTTTCTTCTAGAAGTAAATAATAAAATATCTCCATTTTTATTGATTACAGGTGCATATTCTCTATCTATAGAGTTTACTTTTTCGCCAATGTTCTCAATAAATACTTTGTCATTTTTATTTGTTAGATAGTTGATGCCGTTTTTGTTGTTTTCTATTTCACGGTTAACATCATTTTTTAACATCTTCCCAGACTTTGTAGGATGATCAATGAAACGATCAAATTTTTCAAATGATGCGTTTGCTTTTTCAAATTCACTGTTTAATTGATAAGATTTACCTAAAAAGTAATAGAGTTCTACTATAGTATCTTCTTTTGAATTTTGAAGAGCAGCTTCAAATAAAGGGATACTCTTGGTTTGTTGATGAGTAGATAAATAATAGCTTAAACCAGCTTCAAAATTGTAAATGTCGTTTGTTGGTTCGGCATTTACCAGTTTCATGTATTCGTTTTGAGCATTAATATATTGTTCTTTATATAAAGCCTTTCTTGCTTGACGAAGTGTCTTTTTTTTATTGATTTCTTGTCCATTTACATTTAGTAAAGAAAGGAAGCCAACTAAAACACAAAAAGTCTTAATTAAAAGACTTTTTGTAAAACTATTTCTGAAATTTAGGAGCATATTAATCGTAATTATTATTTAACAGTGATGATTACATATTGATACTTCTCATAAACATCTTTATTTTCGAAATCACCTTTATAAGAAGGTCCTTGAACAAGAGATTTTATTTTTTTGAAAACTACTTTATCCATATTAATACCTTTTGCTTTTAAGGCATTGATTATAGCTTCTTTCGCTTCTTCTCCTCTGTTTTTAGCTAAAGCATCGTTCGATTTAAATGTTTTAGTTGGAACTTTAGATGCACTTGCTTCTATCTCAATTGTAACTTTCTTATCGCTATTAACATTTTCAACAACTTTAGATATTAACTCAATATACTTTGCGTTAGAAGCGTTAAGTTCTTTTACATTGTAATTGAAAAATTCTTGATAAGAAGCTAATACGTTCTTGATGTCAACTGTATTTGTATTATTGTTATTAGCGTTGACATCTTTATTATCTTTTTCGTTTAGTAATGCTAATTTATTAAGTTCATCAGTTGGTAGCGCCCTAAATAATCTTCTATTTTTAGATTTTTTAATAGCCAACATCACTTTTTCACCTTTTTCATTAACAATATAAACTTTAGCATCGTCAATAAAATTCTTATCAACATCGTCCAACCTTACTAAATAATAATCGTTAGGATTCAGTTTATTGAATTTAAAGAAACCATTTTTATCAGTAGTGGTAGATTCAAGTAACTTGTCGTTCTCATCTAACAAACTAATTTTTGTTCCTGCTGAAAGCAAATTTTTGTATTCTAAGAATCCTTTTAAATAGTCAATTACATTTTGTTTTTCACCAAATATGATGTCTTGTAAATCAATTCCACGATTAATTTCTTTGAAACTAGAGACTTCTGGAACATACAAATCTTCTTCTTGTTTAAATGTTAAGGCTGAGTAAACGATATGATAATCGATGTTAGGCTCTAAAATAATACTGAATTTACCATCTTTTTTACGTGGCTTGAATATACCAATTAAATTACCAGTAGCATTATCAGTAATAACAATTTGAGCGTCGGCAGGGGTTTCAGGTTCACCAATAACTTTTAAAATACCAGTTAAAAGTGTAAGAGGTTTTGCATCAGCATCTGTTAACGAAATCATGTAAATATCTTTTTCGCCAAATCCTTTTTCTTGGAAAGATGAATAGTATCCTCTTTTTCCATCTGCCGAAGTTACAAAAAACACATCATCATCAGTTGAATTAACAGGGTAACCTAAGTTAACTGGGGTTGACCAATTGCCTTCTTTATCTTTAGTAGAATAAAAAATATCGTAACCACCAATACTTGAATGTCCATGAGAACTAAAATATAGGGTTTTACCATCAGGATGAATAAATACTCCATCTTCATTGTAAGGCGTATTTATTACTGAACCAATGTTTTGAGCTTTAGCCCATTCTCCAGTTGGAAGTTTATTGCAGAAATAAATATCTTGACCACCTAAGCCGCCTTTTCTATCACTAACAAAATACAAGGTGTTTCCATCAGGAGTAACAGCAACGTGAGACTCTTGTGCATCTGAATTAATATCAGAACCTAATAGTTTAGGAGTTGACCATTCATTTTCATTTAAATTACTGAAATATAAATTTCCATTTCCATTATCATCTTTGTAAATAAATAATGTTTGTCCGTCTATTGAAATATTAATTGTCGCCTCATGCCCTTCTGTATTAATATTTATTAATTCTGGTTCAGTCCACGCACCATCGTAATTATTCGAAACATATATATCTTCATAATACAGACCGTCGGAAACATCTTTGATAAAATAGTTTGAGCTATCAGGTCTTAATCTACGAGAGGTAAAATATATGGTAGATTCATCTAAAGAAAGTACTGGGCTGTATTCAGGATAAATGGTATTGATGCTTTTACCTAAGTTCTGTATTTCAATATTTACTGGCTTAGCCATTGCTTCTTTGGCATGAACACATTGTTTAGTGTAATGTTCTAACTCATTAAATAAGTAATGCTTTTTACCTATTTTTTCTTTTAATGAATTGTAATGTGTCATAGCCAAATCCAATTCGTAATTTAAATGGTAGGCTCTAGCTAAATAAAAATTTGTTTCAACTGGTGCTTTATCTTCAGCAGATGAAAACGGGTCGTAGTTAGATGTGGTTTTTTCAATGGCTTTTTTTAGAAAAGGCAACGCTTTTTTCTTTTCATTACCTGAATGGATGTAACAAACCCCAATTTTATAATTGATGTTTGAATTGTCAGGTTTTTGAGAAAGAAGGTCTAACCATATAGGAAGTGCAACATTAAACATGGATTCTTCCATTAAGGTATTTGCTTCAAGAAATTTTTGATTAAAAGAATCTTGAGCAATAGAAAAAAAGTATACGAAGCTTAGTGTAATTAAAAGGGCAAATTTTTTCATCAATTTTTTTTAAATGTACTTTACAAATATATTTTATTTAGGTCACTTAGCAAATATAAGTTGTAATTATCTTTCTACTAAATAGTTAAAACTCTCGATTAACATCGAAATTTTCAAGATAATCAGCAACTCTACGAACAAACATTCCGCCTAAAGCACCGTCTACAACACGGTGATCGTAAGCATGTGATAAGAACATTTTGTGTCGTATTGCAATGGCATCTCCATCAGGAGTTTCAATTACTGCAGGCATTTTTCTAATTGCACCAACAGCCATAATTGCAACTTGTGGTTGATTAATAATAGGTGTCCCCATCACATTTCCAAAAGAACCAACATTAGTAATGGTGTATGTTCCTCCAGAAATATCATCAGGAGAAAGTTTATTGTTTCTTGCACGGTTAGCTAAATCATTAACTGCTTTAGTAATTCCAACAAGATTTAATTGGTCAGCATTTTTAATTACAGGGACAATTAAATTACCTGAAGGAAGAGCAGTAGCCATACCCATGTTAATGCTTTTTCTTTTGATGATTTTATCACCATCAACCGATACATTAATCATTGGAAAATCTTTAATGGCTTTAACTAAAGCTTCAATAAAAATAGGTGTGAAGGTAATGTTCTCATTTTCTCTTTTCTTGAACGAATCCTTTACTTTATTTCTCCAATTTACAATATTGGTAACATCTGCTTCAACATAAGAAGTAACATGTGGTGAGGTGTGTTTCGACATTACCATGTGTTCAGCAATGATTTTTCTCATTCTGTCCATTTCCATGATTTCATCGCCTGGCATTAATGGAACTGCTTGTTTTTTAACATGAGCAGTAACCGATTTCTCTTCCATTGCTTTAGGCGTTTCTACCACAACTTCTTTTACAGCTGGGGCTGGAGTTGAAGTTTGATTTCCTCTATTAGGTAAATAGTTTAATATGTCTGATTTTGTAACTCTTCCATCGTTACCTGTGCCATTTATAGCATCTAGTTCTGATGAAGAAATGCCTTCTTTTTCAGCAATACTTCTAACCAAAGGAGATAAAAATTTACCTGAAGGAGAAGTTTTTCCTAGTTTTTCGTCAGATGAATGGCTTGCAATTACCGTATTTGCTGTTGTAGCTGCAACAGGAGCGGTACTAGCTGCTGCTGGAGCAGGAGTTTCGGTTTGTTTTGGAGTACTTTCTACAGCATCACCTTCAGCCCCTATTATGGCAATGGCTTGACCAACTTGCACAACATCTCCCTCGTTAAATAATTTTTTAATTAATATACCTTGAGCAGTTGAAGGAACTTCTGAATCTACCTTATCAGTAGCAATTTCTACTACCGCTTCATCAGCTTCAATAGTATCGCCAACTTCTTTTAACCAACTTGTAATGGTTGCTTCAGCAACGCTCTCGCCCATTTTAGGCATAACTAATTCTACTTGAGCCATAAATTTTCTATAGTTTAAAAATGTCGTTTTTACGAAAGTCACAAAAATAGCTTAAAAATTTCTATTTTTCAATAAATAATATGGGTATTTTCGTTTAAAATGTAACGATTGCAACCATTGTGTATGTTTACAAATAAACCATTTTTTCTTGTTTTATTTTTAATGCTATTTTTTGTCAATTTAAAAGGGCAGGAATCAGCTTTTAAACAATTCAAGAAATTGAGTTGTGCTGAAAAATCGTGGGTTGTGTTTCATCCGTTTGTAGCAAAAAAGGCTTTGCAAATTTCGATGGAAGCAAGAAAATCGACTGCAGAAGTAAAACAACAAAAATTGTTGAAAGGTGAAGGCAATGGCGACCAAGTAGATGCTTTTAGACATGCCTATTGGATGGCGTTATTGACTTTTGAAATAGGGGAGCGAAGAGCCAGAAAATTAGGTAAAGCACACGAAAAAGGAAACTACCAACAGTTTAAAAAAGGTAAAACTGAAGATGGTGTTTTGCCTGATAAAATATCGAGTGAGATGGATTTGTTTAACAATGAGTTAGGGATAGAAATTGCCAAAACTATAACAACGGAGAAATTAATAGAATTGATTATTAATAAAGTTAAAAGTGGTTATGCGAAAATAATTAAGCAAGATCAAGAACACCATTTTTTAGATGCTGAAGGCAACATAATATCCACCGAAGAATTACAAGGCAAATGGGAGAACAAGAAGGTGTTGGTGAATAGTGATTATTAACAAGCTAGATTCCTGTTTTCGCTACGCTACACAGGAATGACACTTGCACATACCTTCTATACGTCATTCCTGCGTAGGCAGGAATCTATTTTTATGTTACTCACAAGCGGATGCTTTTGAGAGAAGGGAAATAGTAAGCGGGTACCCACTAATAATTAGTATGAATATTATAAGTTAGTTTTTCATTTTCGATAATTACTCATAACGTTTTCGGGCTTTGCGAAGGTGGCGATTTTTAGCACCGGACTTCATTCGAAACACCAAACTTCAAATTTACGAAAAACTGTCATACGAAGCACTGCACCGCCACTTTTGCAAAACCCGTGTTACCAGCTGGCGTTCTGTCTGTCGTGTAAGTCAGGTCCCATAGGAGTTTCGCTGTCATTGTCCAGTGAGTGTTTTTGTTTTTATATGTCGGCTGAAGGTTGGCGGGTTTAAAAATTTTTGAAGGAAAGGAAATTTTAAAAAATAATTTACTCGGGTGGGAAAGGTGGAAGCTCTTTTGCAAACTTTGGTCTGCGGGTTGGCTTGTAGCGGTTTGCAAATGTGCTTACACCTGTGGGTTGGTTTCTATCTTATCATTCCAATAATAGCTGTCCGGATAAGGTCGTTTGCCGAATATTGCAGTTCCAACTCGAATTATCGTTGAGCCTTCTTCAATGGCTGTTTCTAAGTCGTTACTCATTCCCATTGATAAGTCGTGAACAGATAAGTCTTTATCTAGCATACTTAGTTGAATGTTTTTGAGCAATTGAAAGCATTTTCGAACTTTTTGTGTTTCCGCAGAAAAAAGTCCGATAGTCATTAAGCCTTTTATGTTTAATCGGTCAAGTTGTTTAACTTGTTGAGCAAAAGTCAAAGTATTTTCGGGTGAAACACCAAACTTACTTGCTTCATAAGAGGTGTTAACTTGGATAAAAACATCAATGGTTCTATCTTCAAATTCTAATCTCTTTTGCAATTTTTCAGCTAATTCCAACCTGTCAACAGATTGTATGCAGTCGGCATATTTTATAACTTCCTTGACTTTGTTGGTTTGAAGATGTCCTATGAAATGGGTTTGGTGTGGGATAACTTTTATTGCTTCAAATTTCTCTTTGAGTTCCTGCACCTTATTTTCTCCAATCAGGGTTTCACCGGTTTCCAAGGCAGTAATAATATTTGTAGCCGAAACTGTTTTTGTTGCTAATAGAAGTTTAATTTCATTGGGGTTTCTGCCCGAAAATCCGGCTGCTGCTCTTATTCTACTCTTAATGTTTGCTATGTTTTCGATTATGAAGCTCATATCTGCAATTCGTGTTCAGGGCAATCCACTCTCAATTCGTTTTCAGCAAGTTGACTTTTCAAAAGTTTGCAGTAGTGAACACCTTTTTCAAGTTGATAGTTAGAGCAAGTAAAACACATTCTTTGAATAGTGATGATGCCTGATTTATTTAGGTCGTAAATCAATTTTAGCAATCCATTAAGCATTATTGTTTTTTGTTCCTGTGTTAGTTTTTCAATGGGTTGTTCTATTGATGAAGCAAATAATGATGCCTTTTTTGCTATTTTTTTTCCTTCGTTTGTAAGTGATAGCGAAAAACTCCTTGTGTCAATGGGGTCAGTTTCCTTTGTTACTAATTCTTTTGAAAGTAACACTTTTACGCTATCGCTAATTGTGGCTTTTGTCATATTGAACTCATCAGCTAAATAACCCACCTTGCATTTTTCTGTTGAATGAAAATAGATGAAAATCAAAATTTGAATTTGTATCGGGCTTAATGAGTTTTCTTTACTTTCATTCCATAACAATACTCTGAATGCTTCTGAAATTCGTTCCAAAGCAACAACAATGCGACTTTCAATTTTTTGGTTTTGTTCCGTTAAGTGAAAAGATGAATGTTTCATTTATTCGCAATTTTCCATTTCAAGAATAAAATATCCTTGTTTTTTTATGTCGGCTTCCCATTGTGGTTGTATACTTCTAACGTGGCAAAACCTACATTCTTTTGATGTTAAGGGCTGTCCTTCTTGACCTTTAGTTTTCAGATATACTCTGCCATATTCGTAAATAACGGCAGTGTCTTTTACTGATGATGGTGCAATAATGTCAAAGTGCATTACGCTACCATCTTTCTTAGTTACATAGGTGTCCCAAACTGCTACTTCCATTGTTTTTGTTTTATTGTTTTGTGCGTTTGCAGATAACGCAAACAGCAATATGATTGATAAACTTAAAATTCTCATTTTCTTTTGCTTTACTTGAAAAATAATACCCTGCAAAGATAGGAATCCTAACTTTACAGGGCAAATAAAATTACTTAACTTTATATGGTAGGGATAAATTACCGCTTGCTATAGAATACACTTTGTAAACGCCAAGCATTGGTTTGTCTCCGCCACCGTGTCCACCATCACCGCCTGTATTTACTTGCATATAGGCTGCAACACCGTCATAGGAGAAATCTTTCTTATTGTTCATTCGATAATCGGGAACAACAACTCTAATCGTGTTTCCTTTTGTGATAACCTGAAAACCAGGAGAATCCATATACATTGGCATTCCAGGATTAGTAGGAGGTAAAACTACTGTTGTGTCTTTGGGGTCGAATTGCTTTACTGCTAAACCACCTTCCACACGTTTGTCTTCTGTTAATACCACCCAATGTGGATGCCACACTATGCCGTCATTTCCATAGTTGCCATCATTGTTTTCATCCCAAAGTGGCGTGTCGTCAAAATCAGGATGTGAAGTTAAGGCTAGAGCTACAATGCCTTCGGTGTTGCCAAATCCAACATCAGTTGGCTTCAAGGAAGTTGGGAAAACGTACCCCAAAACAGGTGCTCCATTGAGTTGACCTACTGGTGTTGGCGTGGTTTTTCCTGCCGTTCCTTTTACGGTAATTTCCCAAATGGTTGCACCAATTTCAGGTGAGTGTTTTACGCTTACTTTTTTGATTTGGAAATCATCATTGTTGTAGTTACCGCATTTGTCGCAAGCATAGCTTTGAACTGCGAAAAGCGAAAGTCCGAGAAGAAGAAATATTTGTTTCATTTTTTTTAAAATTTAAAGATTTGAAATAAAGTCAGAAGCCCTAAGATAGGTAAGGACTCCTAACTTTGTAAGAAAAAATTTTTTAACCTTTTACGTCAGCCATAGACGCACCAAAATTGATGTGTAAAACATTTCCGTTTGGTGTTAACAAAGCTGGAACAGATTTAACACCTGCTTTTTCCGCTTCCGCAATTCGATTACGGTCTTCGCCAATGTGAACGATTTCTACATTAGTTGCACCAATTAGGTTAACGATGTCGTGCTCTGCACTCACACATACAGGACATCCTGCGTGATAAAAAATTGATTTTGCCATTTTTTTAAGTTTTTATTGTTGTTTGGCATTATTGCCACCGCAAATATAGTAAGGAATCCTAACTACACAAATTATTTCTGAGATTTTTTTAGAGAATATTTTACATCATTGATATTCAAAGCGATAAAAATCTTATAAGGGTGGGGGGATTGGCTCTTTTGCAAAACTTGGGATGTGTGTCGGCTTGTGCGGTTTTGCAAATGTGCCAACGTGCGGTTGGCCAAAATTATTTTTAAAAATGTGCGGTGGGAAAATTTTTTAACCCATTTGGGTCGGCTTGAGTGTTGGTAAAGTCAGGTCGGTTTGTGTCAAGTTACAGCGAAATTGTCTGCCGAGTAGCGCTCGTCTGTTGGTGGTCGTGTCGATCGTCCTACGCTTGCTGGTAACGGTTAGGCTATGATTTCGTTGTGGAAAATGTCGTTAGACTTTTCCGCTTAGGAAATCAAGCCGAGTAAATGTATAAAACTTTGGTTTTAGCACAAAGTAACAATGAATTATAGCCAATGTTACCACACGTTTTTTTATTTTTTCTGTTTCGCTTCAATTTCTGGCAATTTCTTTTTATACTCTTCTACATCCCACGTCATACCCCAATTTGAAATGTAATCTTGGATTGTTCCAAGTCCAACTTCTGCTCGTCTTTTGTCAACATTATCAGGGTCAACTAGAGGTAAAACATAGTATTCTCCCGTTTCTTGGTCTCTTCCAACTTGACTACCATAAATCTGTTTTCCTCCTTTTCTTAAAGCTACTCTATCTTCTAAAAGTGCCAAACTGCTTGCTCTTGCATTTCCTTTACTTACTGCTTCTCTCATCATTGGGAGATACTTTTCTTGAGTTTCAATGTCAGAGTGTTGTATTACCAAGAATAAGGTTGAATTTCCTTGGTTTCCTATGATGTCTGCTCCAAGCCAACCACGTTCATCAAGTATTTTCTTAACTTTTATTAGGTTAATTGAGTCTTTCTCATTGATTATTTTCCAATGGGCTTTCATTTCATCAGATTCCCAACCATATTTTTCCTCTATTCCCTTTATTTGCTGTCGGTATTTTTGGTCTTCTTGATAAATTGTATCAAGTATTGCAACTAATGGTTTGTCTAAGTTGGCTTCTGCTTTCTTTTTATTAGCTTTTACAATTTCAATTACCTTTGACCACCGTTCATCACTGTGTAGTGAATTTAGGTCTGCGTCTGTTGTTATGTGCCCATAGTTAGTATAATTACCTTTTTCTGCAATTTTGAACAATTGAATAAAAGCAGAATCGGGTTTATTTGCCAAGGACCAAGAGCAAGCAGCATTGTATCTGTCATTTACCATTCCTTTTCCACCTAGAGCAACAAAAGCTTCTGAATACTTTTCCCCTGATTTCAAATAGTCCTTGCTTTCATATAAGCTCCAAGCAGTTTTTATCAGTTCAGAATATTTTTCTCTGTCTTGTCCAAATGTAAAGTTGAATACAAAAAGACTTAAAATTGTCAATACTGTTAATTTCTTCATTGTCGTTTGTTTTTAAATGTGTGGTAACGGTGAGTATATGGCAAGTAGGCGATTGCGGACTTCAAACCTATCAAACCGAGATGAAGTTGAAGCGGGCTACAACCGTTGAATTTACTACTATTTCGCCTATTTGCTATATACATTGTTAGCGGCTGCACTTATTTTTCAATTATTATTTTTCGT
>JACJZD010000006.1 GCA_020635795.1 Flavobacteriales bacterium | reverse complement strand
GTAGTTTCCGTTTTGGTCAACCAATAACTTAACCCAAAACTCATCACGCCAAGGGTCGCTAAAACTCCCGCCCCGGTATAAAATAGTATCATGTACTATTTGCCCACAATCATCGGTAAAATACAACCGAAAATCCTGCCCCCACGTAGTACTATAATAATACCCCATGAGTATTGATTCGTTATTATTATTTATAGGCTCAAAATCATTATAAAGAGGTTCTATAGAATCACATGATGAAATTACATTGCCAAATAAATCGGTAAAAATTCTCTTTCTTAAACTATAAAAATAATTCGTAAAAGTTCCCTCAATTATTAACTCCGTTTTGTCAAATGATTTTTTAAAGTGAATTGGAAATTTAAGAGGTACTGTAACCGTATCAATTAGATTAAAATCGTTATTAACAATTAAAAAATTATCAATACTGTCTCTTTTTAGGAGATAAATTTTAGCATTAACCACCTCTATACCTTTTATGGCTGGGGTTATGTTATTCATGGTATTAACAACATTCAAATTGTTATCGAATTTAACCAAATTAACTTTACCATTATGTGTAACCAGAGCTAATAAATTACCATCGGGGGCAACTCTTAAATTGCTTACGTTACTGCCAACTATTGTGGTATCTGTGTTGCTAAACAAAGAGTCACCAATTATATTTACTTTTAGTAAAAAGCCTGCATTTTGATAATTTCCAGCCATAACATAAGATGAATCTCCAATTTCACAGATAGAACTGGGGTATAATAAAATACTATCAACAGGATAAGATTTTTCCCAAATTAATTGACCGATTGTATCAGCTTTTGCGATGTAAAGATTTTTATATTGACTACCAAGCATTACATAGTTAGAGTCTGAACCAATAATAATATCATCTGCTGTGTCCCAACCAGCGGTTCCAAAAGCTCTAGCGTATAATATCTGAGCATTACCATTGGCAAACACCAACATCAGCAAAAGGGTTAATATGTAATTTTTAAAAGGCTTCATTTTTTATTTTGCTTTTTTCATAAGCTGTAAGTTTTATAAAGTTAAACAAATTCCCAGTATGTTAGAGTGGGTTTGGGTTATTTCACTTTTTAAAAAATTACTGTAAATTTTAAAACAATGGTATATAAATAATTCAAACAAAAAAATGATTGTTAAATCTTGGTAAAAATAGTCATTTTTTCATTAAAAATAAATATAACTACTTGTTTTTCAAATAGTTAAACTCAGTATTCATGCTGAATTTTTAGTAGGTATTTATACTTAAGTAGTTTTACTTAAAGCATGTTAAATCGTGGAAGTTATTATCAGTTCATTAATAAATAAGTACACCATGGCAGTAATTAATTTATAGTTGTGTGGTTATTGAAAAATGATAATCAACCTCTTTTTACGTACTTTTGCCCTACCTAACTTAAAAAATAATATTATGTATAACGGAATGCTACACGCTCATTCGGGCTTCAGATGGTTGGTAATAATCTTTTTGGTTATTGCAATACTCAAATCTTTTGCAGGATGGTTTGGAAAAAAAGAATACAACAAAGGTGACAATATGATTGCTTTATTGTTGCTAAGTGTAACACATCTTCAGTTAATTTTTGGAATTGTGATGTATTTTATTAGTGATAAAATTGTATCGATGGGCGAGGCCATGAAGGATGCTACTTTACGCTTTTGGGCTGTTGAGCATGGTTTTACTATGTTAATTGCTATTGTATTAATTACTTTAGGGAGAGTTTTGTCGAAAAAAGCTGCAACAAGCGAACTAAAATTTAAAAAAGGAGCAATATTTTATACCATTGCTTTTATTTTAATTTTATGGGCAGGACTAATTAAACCAAACATGCTAGGAGCAGGAATGTTTTAAGAATGAAAAACAAACTACACATAACTAATGAGGCGATTGTTGAAAAAGCGGTGTTGGTTGGAGTAATTACTCAAAACCAAGACGAAGCTCAACTAAAAGAATATTTAGATGAATTATCGTTTTTAGCCGAAACTGCTGGAGCTCAAGAAGTAAAACGGTATACTCAAAAATTAGCTCATCCCGATCCAAAAACTTTTGTTGGAAAAGGAAAACTCCAAGAAATATTAAATTACATTCAAGAAAACGAGGTGCATGTGGTTATTTTTGATGATGAATTATCACCTTCTCAAGCAAGAAATATTGAGCGAGTTATTGAGGTAAAAGTGCTTGATAGAAGCAGTTTAATATTAGATATTTTTGCCAGTAGAGCTCAAACCGCTAACGCACGTACACAGGTTGAATTGGCACAATGTCAATATTTATTGCCTCGTTTAACCAGAATGTGGACTCACTTGGAGAGACAAAAAGGTGGTATTGGTTTGCGTGGTCCTGGAGAAACACAAATTGAAACCGATAGACGAATTATCTTAAACAAGATTTCCCTTTTGAAAGAGCGTTTAAAAGAGATTGACAAACAAAAATCTACTCAACGTAAACAGCGTACGCAAATGGTTAGAGTGGCACTGGTAGGTTATACCAATGTTGGTAAATCTACTTTAATGAATATGCTGAGTAAATCTGAAGTGTTTGCTGAAAATAAATTGTTTGCAACATTAGACACTACAATAAGAAAAGTAGTGATTGATAATTTACCTTTTTTGTTAACTGATACCGTAGGATTTATTAGAAAATTACCTCATCATTTGGTAGAATCTTTTAAATCAACATTAGACGAGGTAAAGGAAGCTGATGTTTTGGTGCATGTAGTAGATATTTCTCACTCTAATTTTGAAGACCAGATTAATGTAGTTAACGAAACCCTGAACGATTTAAAAGCCTTGGATAAACCCATGATTATGGTGTTTAATAAAATTGATGCTTTTACTTACGAGAAAAAAGACGAGGATGATTTAACTCCAGTAAAAAGAGAAAATTATTCATTAGACGATTTGAAAAAAATGTGGATGAGCAAAAACACTTATCCTACGGTGTACATTTCGGCATACAAGAAAATTAATACCGATGAGTTAAAAGAAGTGTTGTATAAACACATTAAAAAAACGCATTTAGAAATCTACCCTAATCAATTGTTGTACTGATTTTCCATCATCCTTTATTATTTTCATATCTGTTTTACAACCTTAGGTTTCACCGTTCGTTTTTTACTATCTTTGTTGCATGAGTACAGTAAGACAAAATAAGGTTGCGCGATTATTGCTTAAAGAGTTAAGCACTATCTTTCAGCAAAACGGGTTAAGTTGGTTCCCAAATACCATGGTAAGCGTTACCGTTGTGAGAGTTTCTCCTGATTTTAGTTTTGCTAAAGTGTATTTAAGTGTTTTTGGTGAGGTAGAACCTACCGAATGTATTAAACAAGCTAATTTATTGTCGAAAACTGTACGTGGAGAACTTGGTAAAAAAATTCGTTACCAACTACGGATTACTCCAGAAATTGCTTTTTATTTAGATGATTCGATAGACTACGCCGAAGCACTTGATGAGGCAATGAAAGATTTATGAGAAGACTGAAGTTGGAAGTCCGAAGATTGTAAACTGAGACTTGAAAACAATGAACCTCCCTTTTTACATAGCCAAACGATACCTGATTTCGAAAAAATCGCATCACGTTATTAACATCATTTCTTGGATTTCGGTAAGCGGCATTGGTATTGCTACTATGGCTTTAGTAATTGTTTTGTCTGCATTTAATGGTTTACAAACTTTGGTAGAACAGCTTTACGCTTCATTCGACCCAGATATTAAAATTACTGCCCTTACAGGAAAAACATTTGATGTAACTACTTTCCCAAAAGAAAAATTACTAGCCTTATCAGAAGTAAATTTTGTAACCGAAAACCTCGAAGATGTAGCCCTTTTTAAATATGGAGAAAAACAAACAGTTGCCACTTTAAAAGGTGTTGAATCTACTTTTTATCAAATGACAGGGCTGGATACGATGATGTATGAAGGGGGATTCAAAAAGGATCAAGAAACAACGCATTACATCAATTTAGGTTATGGTATTGCCGACAACTTATCACTGTATATTAACCCAGGTTTTTCGGAAGAATTAAGTGTAATCATCCCCAAAAAAGGCAATTCAAAAAACTTTATCCCAGGCGAAGAATTTAGTCGAAAATATGCAACCCCCTCAAGTGTTTTTTCCATCAGTCCTGATTTTGATAATAAATATGTTTTAGCCTCCCTTCCCTTTGTTCGAACATTGCTTGATAAAGAAAATCAAGTTTCCTCTATTGAATTAAAATTAGCTCCAAATGCCAATTGGGACAATGCAAAATTAGCCATACAGCACATTGTTGGTAAAGGGTATAAGATTCAAACAAGGTATGAACTTAACGAATTGGTTTTTAAAACCAACGAAACTGAAAAATGGATTACCTTTTTAATTTTATCCTTCATATTGGTTATTGCTTCGTTTAACATAATAGGTTCGTTAACCATGCTTATATTAGATAAAAAAGAAGATGTATGGATTTTAAAAACCATGGGTGCCGATAATCGATTAATTCAACAATTATTTTTTGCTGAAGGTATGCTCATAAATTTACTTGGCGCTTTTTCTGGAATGGTTTTTGGAGCATTATTGTGCTGGGTACAAATGGAATTTGGTTTGTTGAGGTTAAATGGTGGTATTGTCGATTTTTACCCTATTGAACTACATTGGATGGATTTTGTTAGTATTTCAGCTATTGTATTAAGTATTGGAATAATTGCTTCATGGTTTCCTGTAAGAGTTTTAACCAAGAAGTATTTATAAATAAAAACAAGTTAATTTTACAAAAAAAATAAATGTCATGATAAAAACATTATTGTTCATTGCGGTGGTAGCTGTTGCGATTACGAGTTGTTCTACATCTCAATCTGCCAGTTCTTCAACTTCTGGAAGCTCAACAACAGAAAAAGCTTCTAAGGAAGATCCAAACAAAATTCCAGGAAGTACCCCGATTACCCAACCCGTAGAAAAAAACTCTGCAAAAAGCATCATTGCTCTTCCTGTAGAATAAATAATAAAGCCTCTAAATTTAGAGGCTTTATTATTTAAGCTAATGCTTGTTCAACATCTTTAATAATGTCATCAATGTGTTCTAAGCCAACCGAAACACGGATTAAACCTGGTAAGATTCCACTTTCTAATCGTTCTTGCTCAGTTAATTTACCATGAGTTGTTGATGCTGGATGAGTAGCAATACTTCTTGTATCTCCTAAGTTTGCCGACATTGAAATCATTTGTAGTTTATTTAAAAAATTTCTTCCTTTTTCTAATCCACCTTTTACCGAAAAACTAACAATCCCTCCACCAGATTTCATTTGTTTTTTTGCAACAGCATGTTGTGGGTGAGATGGTAAAAACGGATACTTAACCCATTCCACTTGCGGGTGTTTTTCTAAACACTGTGCCAATTTCAATGCGTTCTCTGCATGTCTATCCATACGAACGGCAAGGGTTTCCAAACTTTTTGACAATACCCAAGCATTAAATGGCGACATGGCTGGTCCTGAATGACGAGCGAATGCTTTTATTTCGTTAATTAGGTTTTTATCACCTGCAATCAATCCTCCTAAAACACGACCTTGTCCATCAATATATTTGGTAGCGGAATGAATAACTAAATGAGCTCCAAACTTTATGGGTTGTTGTAAATAGGGTGTTGCAAAACAATTATCGACCAACAACAATACATTGTTTTTTTTACAAAATTTGCCCAACCATTCTAAATCTAAAATATCCACTCCAGGATTTGTAGGGGTTTCAATAAATACAATTTTTGTTTTTTCGGTTATGTGATTTTGCCAATTCTGTGTATCGTCAACATCAACATAAGTATGGGTTATGCCCCACTTGGGCAGCAATTTTGTAAGTACAGCATGCGATGAACCAAATATTGAACGGCAAGCTAACACATGGTCGCCTTGATTTAGTAAAGCTGCCAAACTTGTAAATACAGCAGCCATTCCTGTTGCGGTTGCCCAACCAGCTTCTGCTCCTTCGAGCAAACAAATTTTATCAATTAATTCCGTGGTATTTGGATTAGAAAATCGGCTGTAAATATTACCCTCCAATTCATCAGAAAACATCGCTCTCATTTGCTCTGCATCGTCAAAAACAAAACTCGAAGTTAAATGTAAGGGTGTTGAGTGTTCGTTAAACTGAGAGCGTTCTGATTGAGTTCGAATGGCTTGGGTTTCAAAATTTTTCGTTTTCATTTGTTATTATAAATGTTTCGTCATGCTCAGCATGACAAAATAAGTTATTGATTAATGGTATATGTTGATGTAATTTTTATTTGATCACTCAAGCTAAGCGCAACCGAGCAATATTTGGTTAACGTTAGGGAAATGGCTTTTTCAACTTTTTCATTATCTAATTTCCCAAAAAGTAAAAAGTGAAGGTTAATGGCATCAAATGTTTTAGCAACATTTTCCTTTCTAGTTGCTGTAATAGTTACTTGATAATCTTCCAGTTCTTGTTTTTGCTTTTTTAGTATCAAACCCAAATCAATACTGGCACAACCACCAAGCCCCATTAAAACCAATTCCATAGGTCTTACTCCTTTTCCTTCGCCACCAATGGCAGCATTAGCATCAATATTTACAACTATTTTATCTGGGTTTATTGCTTCGTAATGAAACGCTTTATTTTTTCTTTGTAGCTTTATTTCCATGTTAGTGAGGTAATTTTTCTTTTAAAAACCCATAAACTAAAGTCCCTAAAATTGCAGCAATAATTGGTATAACAATAATGTAATTTCCTGCTCCAAAATGAATAAAAAGTGGTGCTGTACAGGCTCCAACAATAGCCCAACCTAAACCAAAAATTATTCCTCCAAAAAAGTTAGCTTTTGGTAAAAATGGTTTTGGTTTTAAATCAATAGGTTCGTCTTTAACAGTGGTTAAGTGTACTCCTTTAATAATTAAAACAGAAATTATTCCAGTTATAACAGCAGAACCAATTACTCCGTACAAATGAAACGATTGAAAACGAAACATTTCCACAATACGATACCAAGATACTGCCTCGGATTTGATTAGCACAAATCCAAAATAAAACCCTAACAAGATGTATTTTAAATGTTTTATCACAGCAAATAATCTAAAATTAAAAATGTACCTATAATTCCTCCAATAAAAAATCCTATTACTGAAACCAATGAGGTTTTACTTAACAAACTCAATCCCATTATTGCATGACCAGAGGTACAACCATCGGCATATCGAGAGCCAAACCCCAATAAAAACCCTCCAATCACCAATAATAAACCAGCAACTGAAAATAATTTGTTCCAATTAAAAACATCTGCTGGAAAAATTCCTTTTATCCCGATGTGTTTTTTTTCAAAGTAATCTTTTGCTGATTGACTTAACTCACTCGTCTCTATTTCAATAAGTTGAAAAGAAAAAACGCCTGCAAAAAAAACGCCTAAAATAAACCACATTGTCCATTGTTGTTCGTTGAAGTTATAATTAAAATAGCTTCGTTTCGAGAGTTTTAATGATGAACATACGTATCTCAATGAAGATGACACTCCAAATTGTTTGTTGCTCGTTAAAATCAACAACGGAACAATTAACCCAATAAGTGGTCCTGACACATACCAAGCCCAAGGTTCGACAAGAAAATTAATCAACTCTTTCATACAAATTTTACAAATGCAATCCGCATTCGGTTTTTGGGTTATTGTTCCATCTTCCTTCCCTATCATCACCAGGTACGGTACAATGTTCGCAACCTATAGACGAGTACCCTTTTGCAACTAAGGGATGAAACGGTAATAGATGGGTTTTTATGTATTCATCACGTTGTTCTTTGGTAACATCCAACAAAGGATAAAACTTCAAAATACCACCTCTTTCTTCAAAAATATTTAACGATGCACGATGGTCACTTTGCCATTCCATTAAGCCCGAAACCCAAACCGTAAATCGCTCCTTAATAAGTTCAAGAGGTTTTACTTTGTTTACCGAACAACACAGATTGGGGTCTTTTTTCCACGTTTCATCTTTAGTAGTAAAATCATGCTCCCATTTTTCTGCCGTTACATCTTCTACGTTTAAGTGGTATAATTCCGTTAGTTTTTCTTTATACGTTAAGGTATCTTTAAAATGATAACCTGTATTGATAAAATAAATTTTTTGAGCATTATTTATTTTAGAAAAAATGCGCAATAAAAAAGCAGAAGTAGCTGCAAAAGAGGATGTTAGCATCACTTCTTTTGCATCAAAATCTTTGTACAATTCTTCCACACGTTGTTCAACTGTTAGTGTTTTGTATTTTTTATTTAACGCTTTTATTTCTTCTGGTGTAAACGTTCTTTTAAGTTGCTGTAATCCCATTGTTTTAATTCCAATTGATGTGTTGTAAAATTGAGGTTTTATTTTGGTTGCTTTGATGAGGAATATCATCTACCAAGACCTCCGTTAACTGGTTCAATATCGCTACTTTTAGTTTTAAATTACCTTTTAATTTAGTACGAATTTTATTTAAGTTTTCGGAAGATGCTGAAATGTTTTCTGGAATAGCCTCGTTGAATAGTTGTTTTAATCTTTTGGCTATTGTTGGCGAAACTCCATTACTAGAAATGCCGATTTTTATATTTCCTTTTTGTAAAACTGCTCCCGTATAAAAATCGCAGAACTCAGGTTTATCAACCATATTGGTTAAAATGTTTTTTTTCTGAGCTTTAAAATAAATTTGCGTATTCAATTCAAGATTATTTGTTGCCAAAATTAATATTTTAATGTTGGCTAAATCCGAATCAACAAATTTGCGTTCCAGCAATTGTATATTTTTATTGGCAATAGCTATTAAAATTATTTCTGGATGAAATTCAGGGGATACAATTTTTATGTTTGCACGAGGGCTTTGTGTTAAAATAAAATTCAATTTTTCTAACCCAATATTTCCGCCGCCAACAATTAAGGTGTTTATTTTATCCAATTTTAAAAAAATAGGGTATAGTGTATTTGTTGTCATTTTTTTCTGTTTTGATTAACATTAATTTGTTCCAATAAAAACTCTGGTCGAGAAGCTACTACCTCTCCCAAGACAATAATAGCAGGTGTTCCAACTTTGTTTTTCTCCACTACTTCTTGAATCGTTTTTATCGTTCCTGTTACTATTTTTTGACTAGGCAACGAACCGTTTTGTATAACTGCTATGGGTAAATTTTCTTTACCGTTTTCTGCATATAACTGAACAATTTCGGGTAATTTACTTACACCCATTAACACAACAATGGTTGCATTTACATAAACTGTTTGTTTAACATCATTAGTAAGCTCTCCTTTTTTATTGGTGGCCGTAACTACCCAAAAACTTTCACTCACACCTCGTTTAGTTAGCGGTATGTTTTCCAATTCTGGTACCGCTATAGCACTAGAAATACCTGGTACTACCTCAACTTCAATTCCAAAAGCACTTACATATTCATACTCTTCATGTCCGCGTCCAAAAATGTATGGATCGCCTCCCTTTAAACGAACTACGTTTTGGTATCTAAAAGCACTCTCTACAATCAACTGATTAATTTTTTCTTGCGAATATTCATGGTTTGCAGCTCTTTTTCCCACATAAATCATTTCACAATGAGCCGAAGCAAAATCTAAGGTTTCTTTGCAAATTAGTGCATCGTATAAAATTACATCTGCATTTTGTATCGCTTTTACAGCTCTTAAAGTAAGCAAATCGGCGCTTCCCGGACCTGCTCCTACTATGTGTACTTTCGATTTCATGGTTCTATTCGTTCTTTTGTTAGTTTGCCAATACTATTCAATTCGTTGTAAAACTGAAGAGCATCATTATAATATTGTTTTGCAAATTCTTCGCTTGCTTTTTGTTCTCGTAACTGAAACACTATTTCGGTAAACGATTTGGATAATGCTACCCCTTTTTCTTGAATCAACTTTTCAGTAGTTTCAATAATTTGAGCTTGACTGTTATACTTTTCGCCATGCTTTAACAAAAACAGTTTACCTACATTAATAAAAATGGTGTAAGCATGATAAATAGCATCTGCATATCTCTTCAACTCAAGCGTTTCTTTTGCAGAGGCAACACGTTCTTCTATTTCATATTTAATGGCATCCGACAAGTCTAAAACAATACCTGCACACTCTCCAACACCAACATTCATATTAAAAGTTGTTTGTTGTCCCCAATCAGAATAATCGCTATCAATTAACGGTTCGTTTGCAATAGGTTTTAACAAATCGTAGAAATAATGATTGCCTTGTTTCTGATAATATTGGTTAAAAAACAGATCATTTCCATTGGTTTTATAGTCTCCTAAAATTTTATCGACTGCTTTTATGGCTTTTTTTGTGGGAAGTTTAATTACTTTTTCCGCAATTACACCTTCTCCACCACCTACAACTCCACCACCTAACAGTAATTGAACTGCTGGCACTAATTTGTCTCCATCTTTAATTGAACTTCCATGAAAACCAATGTTTGCAATAGAATGTTGACCACACGCATTAAAACAGCCACTAATTTTTATTTTAATGTCTTTGTTAAAAACCAATTCTGCATGTTCGTTGGCAATAAATTTTTCCAATTCTTCAGCTAAATTGGTGCTGTTTGCTATTCCCAAATTACAAGTATCCGTTCCTGGACAAGCAGTAATATCGGCAACACTATCAAAACCTGTGTTAGCTAAATTTAACTTGTTCAACTCTTGGTAGAAATAGGGCAATGATTCTTCTCTGACATATTTAATAATAAGCCCTTGGTTTATCGTTACCCTAAACTCACCACCAGCATATTTTTGAACCAAATCAGCCAATTTTCTAGCTACATCGGAATGGATGTTACCGTTAGTTATTTTTAGCAAAATGGTGAAAAAATCAGCTTGTTTTTGTTTATAAATGTTCGTTTTATACCAAGTTAAATATTCCGACACATTACCTTTAACTGATGGTGCAAGTTGTATTTCTGCTAACTTAGGAGCAACAAATTCAACTATTTTTGGTTCATAAACATCAACTACCTTGTGTTCTTGATTTACCAATGCTAAAAATTGGTCTAAGCCTAACTCTTCAACTAAATATTTTAAACGTGCTTTATTTCTTTTTTGACGTTCACCATAACGGTCAAAAACCCTTAAAACTGCTGTGGTGTAAGCAAAAATATCTTCAGCTTTAATAAAATTAGTTACCGATTGACCTAAAAAAGGTTTAACACCTAACCCTCCAGCCACCAATAATTTGAATCCTTTTTCTCCATGTTGAATGATAGGAATAAATCCTAAATCGTGTAAAAAGGAATAAGCTGTATCTTTCTCGCTCGACGAAAACGATATTTTAATTTTTCTTCCCATGTCCTGATTTACAGGGTTACGAAGTAAATATTGAAACAACTCTTCGGCATACGGAGATACATCAAAAGGTTCGTCAGGGTCAATCCCTGCAAATGGAGATGCCGTAATGTTTCTTACCGTGTTTCCACAAGCTTCTCTTAGCGTAATATTATCTCGTTCTAACTCTGCCCAAAGTTCAGGTGTTCTGTCTAAGCTCACATGGTGAATCTGTACATCTTGACGAGTGGTTAAATGTAAATTTCCATTAGAATACTCATCAGCAACATCTGCAATTCTTACCAATTGTTTTGCCAACAATTTACCATAAGGCAATTTGATACGCACCATTTGTACACCCAACTGTCGTTGACCATAAACTCCACGTGCTAAACGCAAACTCTTAAATTTATCTTCAGGCATTTTACCAGTTTTGAATAGGTGAATTTTTTCTCCTAATTCAATAATATCGCGTTCTACTACTGGGTCTAATATGTTTTCTGTTTCCGTTCTAAAACTTCTCATTGTTTTGTATTTATGCGTAAGTGAATACTGCTTTGCGCTGTTGTTTTACTAATTGTTGTCGGATGTTTTCGTTTACTGCAATAATGGATAAATTGTGTACACTTATAATGTCTTTTGCTTTTATCAAATCAGCAATTTTAACGCTTCCATAACCTTCTGGTCCGTTGAATAATACTACATCTTCCAAATATTTTTCAAGCAAGGTAATTTTATTGGAATACACCCAAATACTGTCTTTGGTTTCGTACTTAATTCGTTTTCCTGATGGAATATTTTTGTACGAATAGTTGGTGTTTTCTACCGATTTAAAATCGGTGTAAACCACATGCCCCGTTGGTAAACTACCTGCACCTTTACCTTTAAAAACTTGCGAACCAATGTTTTTAGAAATCACCTCAATAGCATTGTATTCATTTTTAACATGGTACAAATCATCGTTTTCGTCAACAAAAGTTGGTAAAACACTTAAAGTAAGTTTATTGTTTATGCTTTTAATTGACCCAACTAACTTAATGCTTAGCTTGTTTTTTTTAGCAAAAACAATGTCGCTGTTTTTGATGTTGTTTATACCAATGTTTAATGCTTTTTCAGGCGAAATAAATTTACCAAAAGCGTGTGTTGCTAAAATTAACAACTTGTAAAGCGCATCATACCCTTCAACATCTGAGGCAGGATTGGCTTCGGCAAAACCAGCATCTTGAGCTTGTTGCAATGCTTCTTTATAGCCAATGCCTTTTTCAAAAATTTGTGTTAAAATATAATTGGATGTGCCATTTAAAATACCACGAACTTCTGTTATTTCATCAAAAGCATATTGCTCGTTTATAATTTTAAGTATTGGAATACTCCCAGCCACAGCCCCTTCGTACAAAAAGTTTCCTTTGCTGTTTTGTTCCAATTCAACCAACTCTTCTAAATGGTATGCAATCATTTTTTTATTTGACGACACCACATGCTTACCTTGTAACAATGCTTGTTTTACAATTGAAAATGCTTGTTCAAAATCACTAATCAACTCAACAACCGTTGTTATTTCTTTGTTGTTGTGTACATCGTTTACATCGGTGCTAAAATTTAATGTATCAGGAACTCTGCTTTTCGAAGCATTTTTTATTACTACTGTTGCCAATTGTTTGTCTTCCTTGTTTTCTTCCAAATAATGAAAAAAACCTTGTCCAACTGTTCCAAAACCGATAAGTGAAATATTTTTAGTTTGCGTACTCATAAATCTCTTTTTTTAATTTTTTACTGATATAAAAATTTTCAAATATTGTTTTTAACTGTTCTGTTTCTATTAAAAATCCATCGTGTCCGTACAACGAATCGATAATTTCTAATTCACTGTTTTTGATGTTTTCGTGCAACCTAACCGATTCCGAAACAGGAAAAAGGATGTCGGAATTAATAGCCACTACAAGTGTTTTTGCTTGAATTAACCCCAAGGCTTTTTCTACTCCACCTCTGTTTCTACCAACATTATGGCTGTCCATTACTTTGGTTAAGTGCCAATAAGAAAAAGCGTTAAACCTGTTTACCAACTTATCACCTTGATAATTTTGGTAAGAAGACGCTTTATAATCACCCCGTTTTTCTGCATTATCTTCTTGAGTTGTTTGATAGGTATTGTAATTTCTGTAGCTCAATAAAGCTATTGCTCTAGCAGCTTTTAAGCCTTTTAAACCAGCATCATCACTATACGAAAACCATGTTCTGTCGGCTTTAATTGCCAATCGTTGTGTTTCGTTAAAGGCAATTCCCCAAGCAGAATGTTGAGCATTGGTTGCGATTAAAAACAAGTTTTCAATTACGTTGGGCTGTTGTATTGCCCATTCCACAGCTTGCTGACCACCCAAGGAACCACCCAATAAGGTGTTGATTTTGGTAATGCCCAAATGTTGACGTAACAACTCAAAAGCATTTACAATATCGCGTATAGTGAGTTCAGGAAAATTGTGGTAATACTTGTTGCCATTTTCTGGATTTACAGCTAATGGATTGGTAGAACCATAATTTGAACCCAACACATTGGCACAAACAATAAAGTGTTTTTCGGAGTTGTAAAATTTTCCTTTACCTACTAAACCACTCCACCATTCTTCAGGATTAGCGTTTGCTGTTAAAGCGTGAGTAATCCAAATAACATTGTCTTTTGCCTCGTTTAACTTGCCATTTGTGGTATAAGCAAGTTCAAATGTTGGTAAAATTTTACCCGATTCTAACTGAAATTTTGTGTTATTTTTAAATACTTGTACTGACATAATTTTATTTGAGATTTTTAAATCGTAAAAACAGGATATAGCATTTCCATTACTTTTTTGGAAAGCTTACATCTTTGATTTCGAGAAAATTTAATTGAAATAAAGATGTGTTAGCAAATGCAACAACACATGCAACACATTTTAAAAATTACTGTTGAAAGTAACTTTTTAGAATTGACTAAAGCCCTCGTGGGGTTTAGTGTTTTGTTTTTCTGATTTTTTGTACTGTTTACCATTTTTTGCCTTTTTATTTATATTTCCCCGACTATTCGGGATAGGATTTGGCACCGGTTTTCCAATCCGTCAGCTGACGGACTTTTAGTTGGTTGCCAGAAGGTCGTAGAGCCTATTCTCTCGCTTCTTCTTTATAAATCAAACACAATTTTATTTAAAAATGGTGATTTGAATTCTGAGGCAAATGTACAAATTAAAATTTAACATCAAAACATTGTTCTGTATTTTATAATTAAAAAATAAAATTTGATTGTTATTTATTGTAAAATATGTTATTTACAATATTTTATTTTGATTCAAATTACTTTAGTTGACTAAAAATTTTCCGATTTGGAAAATCGAAGTAAGAACAATTAACACCAAAACAAAAATTCTGAACATTTGCTGAGGAACTTTATGCAGAATAAGTTTGCCCACCCAACTGCCTATAAAACTAATAACAATAAGCACTGGTATGGTTATTAAAAATTCTTTTTCTAAATAACCGTTAAGAAAATAAACTACCGTTCGGCTAGAATCTACACCTAAATCAATTAAGGCAGAAGTGGCTATAAAAATGTCTTTTTCTAAATTAAAGGCAGTTAAGGTTAACCCTCTAATTGCTCCGCCTGTACCTATTAAACCTGCCAATAATCCCGAAACTGTTCCTCCAACATATAAATTTTGATTGGAGGTTTTTAAGGTTTTGTTACTAAAAAAAATTAAATATACCGATAGCACAATTAATAATACACTCATGATTAATTCTAGCTCCACTACAGGAATTATTTTGCTTAAAAATGCCCCAATAACAACAAAAATTACAGCAGGAATACCTAGTCGCAGCGCAATGTTTTTGTCTATGCCTTTTCGAAATAAAACTATTTTAGAGATGTTGCTAAACACATGAAACAATGCGGTAATACCCAGCACAATTCGAAAATCGAAAAATAGCGAAGCAATTGGCACAAACAATATAGAAGAACCAAAACCACTAACTGTCCCAATAACTTCGGCTACAAAAGCAAGAATATAAAACAGGTAGTATTTTTCGAACATGGGGTTTGCTTTTTGTAAAATTACTCTTTATTGAGCATGAAAAATAAGTACATTTAACAAACATTTGATATGACAACTTCAGAAACATTAGCCGAAGCAACTGATAACACCAGAGATTTACTTTATTTTTATTTATCGAAATTAGATAAATCGTTGTGGTACGAAAATCCAACGGTAAATGGACAACAATTAAATTCTGTTGCTTGGGAATTGTGCCACATGGCTTGGGCACAAAATTATTTGATATTAAAAGCCTGTGCTAACCAAAGTGCTGATATTTCTTGGTTAGAAAAGTTTAGTATAGGTAAACCAACAACAACTGAAATCCCAAGTATTGATGAAATAAAAGAAAGTTTAAAAAGCGTTCATGCTCAATCTTTAGAAGTGATAAAATCATTGTCAGACGATGAGCTAAAACAGCCCAATCATGTTGGGTTAGATTTTAAAAAAGGACCTGATAAACTTCAAATTATTTATCATCACATTAGGCACGAAGGTGGGCACATTGGACACATTGGTTTGTTGTGTAAAATACTTGGGGCTAAAACGATATGATGATTTTGTCATGTTGGCCTGTCGAAACATCTTGTAAATTAAATATTCTTCGACAAGCTCAGAATGACATGAAGATGGTTGGAAACCCTTCGACAACATTTCGACAAGCTCAATGTGACAAAAAAGATGACGGGTCAAGCCCGCCATGACGTAGGAAAACTATCCCAACCACTTTCTAATATCCAACTTTTCTTTTAGTAAGCCGGCTATTTCAGTAATATTTATACGTTGTTGCTCCATGGTATCTCTATCACGAACAGTTACAGTATTATCTTCTATGGTTTGGTGGTCAACTGTAATGCAATAAGGCGTTCCTATAGCATCTTGTCGTCTGTAACGTTTACCAACAGAGTCTTTCTCGTCGTACTGGCAGTTGTAATCAAACTTCAATTCGTCAATAATTTCACGGGCTTTTTCAGGTAACCCATCTTTTTTAATTAATGGGAAAACCGCCACTTTTATCGGTGCTAAAATTGCAGGAAGTTTTAACACCACCCTATCCGAACCGTCTTCCAATTGTTGTTCGTCAAATGCCGAAGATAAAATGGCTAAAAATGTTCGGTCTAAACCAACCGAAGTTTCTACCACGTAAGGCACATAGTTTTCGTTTAGTTCGGCATCAAAATACTGTAATTTTTTTCCTGAATGTTTTTCGTGCTGTTTTAAATCGAAATCGGTTCTTGAATGTATTCCTTCCAACTCTTTAAATCCCATTGGAAAATTGAATTCAATATCGCAAGCTGCATTGGCATAGTGAGCCAATTTAATGTGGTCGTGAAAACGGTAATATTTTTCATCAATACCCAACGATTTGTGCCACTTTATACGTTCGTTTTTCCAGTATTCGTACCATTTCATTTCTTCGCCAGGCCGCACAAAAAATTGCATTTCCATTTGTTCAAACTCACGCATACGGAATATAAACTGACGAGCAACAATCTCGTTTCTAAACGCTTTACCTATTTGGGCAATACCAAACGGAATTTTCATTCGCCCAGTTTTTTGCACGTTTAAGAAGTTTACAAAAATACCTTGTGCGGTTTCTGGTCGTAAATATATTTTGTTAGCCGTTTCGGAAACCGAACCTATTTCGGTACTAAACATCAAGTTAAACTGTTTTACATCAGTCCAATTTTTTGAACCGCTGATAGGACAAGCAATTTCTAAATCTTCAATTAATTTTTTAACCCCAGCTAAATCTTCACTGTTCATGCAAGCCTTAAATCGAACGTTTATTTCATCGATTTTTGCTTGGTTTCGCAAAACATTTGGGTTGGTAGCCAAAAACTGTTCTCGATTAAAGGCATCGCCAAAACGAGCTTGAGCTTTTTCTGCTTCTTTTTCGTTTTTTGCTTCAATTTTACCAATGTATTCTTCAATTAAAACATCGGCACGGTATCTTTTTTTGGAGTCTTTGTTATCAATCAACGGATCATTAAAAGCATCAACATGACCAGATGCTTTCCAAGTTTCAGGATGCATAAATATTGCAGCATCGATACCCACAATATTGTCGTGCATTTGCACCATTGCTTTCCACCAATATTCTTTGATGTTTTTTTTAAGTTCGCTACCCAACTGACCGTAGTCGTAAACAGCACTTAAACCATCGTAAATTTCACTTGATTGAAATACATATCCATACTCTTTAGCGTGAGATATGATTTTTTTTAGATTATCTTCATTTGTTGCCATGCGGCAAAAGTAACTTTTTTAGAAGATATTTTACTTCATCATTTTAACTTTCGAATTATTTTCTTGAGGTTTAAATCCAACCAACACAGATATACAACCTTGGGGTAAAATTTTATTGGTTTTTTCGTCCATTTTAGGAACAGCAACTGAAACCATTAATTGTTGTGTAGTGTTTACTCTAAAATCCCAAAAAGGTGTTGCATCTCCCGCTTTACTAGTGTATAATACTTTACCTGTTTTGTCTTTTACTTTAAAAATAACATCTCCCAACACTTCCTGAAAAACAACCAAAACTCTATAATCACTCCCTGCGTTAAAAGTCATTTCAATATCAGCCTCATCGCCAGGCATAAACTTGGTACTGGTAATTTGTCCGTTGTGTATAAAAGGAGCAAGTGCTGGAAAACCCTGTTTTTTTGTAAATGAAGTACATTGGCTAAATGCCTGATTGGTTAATCCAATACAAATGAAAACTAATGCACTATAAATAAACGTTTTATTCAATGATTTCATTTCTTATCGTTTTAACATTATTAGCTATTTCCATGATGGTTTCAGGTGTATATTCAAGTGTTGAACCACCACCAATTTCTGCGACATCTGCATCATTATTAACCGTAGTTGCAGTAGTTTTTTCGGTTATTTTATCAAAAGAAGATTTTAGCGTCATCAGTTTTGTTTTTAGCTTAGTTACCTCTTCATGACTATATAAATCCATTAATCCAATTAAATTATTCATCGAATATTTTTGGTCAGCAATGGTTTTCATAATTGCTTCACTTGGTTTGTCTTTTCGCAAAGTAGCAGAGCCTAAATACAAGCCTTCAATCCAGCCACCAGCAATAATCATTGCCGATAAATAATCTTGTTGGTTTTCTTTTAAGTGCGAATCTGCTATCCAGTAAGAATCGTTGATAATGTTCATTAACGAATCTCTATTGTTTAAATTTCGTTCAATACGCTCAATGGTTTCTACATCAAAAGCAGCAGTAACACCCAATTGGTCGGCTAATTTTTTAGCGCTATTCATGTAAAACATACATTGTTGCGATTGGTCGAAAATGTTGGCATAACTTAAATCTGCACCGTACACCCCAAAATTCAACGCTTGTTTTACACTTGTAGAGTAATTGCTAACATTATCGATTGGGTTTAATAACCCAATGTTGTAGCTTACCCCTGAGCTTTCAAAAATTAAAGCCGTTTCGAATGGCGACGGAATGGTGTAGAATATTTTTTTAGCCTTGTCAATTCTTTCGTTGGTCGCGTCAGAATCAACCTCTGTTGTTGTACTGTCGTCATCTTCTGTTGCAGCTCCGCCACAAGCAAACAAAGCAAAAGAGATGATAAATAATGGTAAATATTTCATTTTTACAATTTTTTTAACTTGTTCAAATATATAAAATTAATGTGCTTCTAACCAATTTTTTGCTGCGTTCATTTCTACTTCTAGCGGAACGCTTAACTTAACAGCGTGCTCCATTTTATCTCTAATAATTGGTTTTAGTATTTCTAGTTCGGGTTTATACACCTCAAAAACCAACTCATCGTGCACCTGCAACAACATTTTTGATTTGAACTGTTGTTTTTCAAATTCGTTAAAAATGTTAATCATGGCAATTTTTATCACATCTGCTGCCGACCCTTGTATTGGTGCGTTAATAGCATTTCTTTCGGCATGACCACGAACGATGGCGTTGCTCGAGTTGATGTCTTTTAAATACCTTCTACGGTGTAAAATGGTTTCTACATAACCGTGCTCCTTGGCAAAATCAATATTGCCATCCATGTATTGTTTTATTTTGGGATATTGGGCGAAATAGGTATCGATAATTTCTTTTGCCTCGCCTCTAGAAATGTTTAAGTTTTGTGCCAATCCAAACGACGATTGTCCGTAAATAATTCCAAAATTAACCGCTTTGGCTTTGCTTCTCATTTCTCTATCTACATCAGCTAAAGCAACACCAAACACTTTTGCAGCTGTAGCCGCATGTATATCTTCTTTGTTTACAAAAGCCTGCTGCATGTTTTCATCGTTACTCAAGGCAGCAATAATTCGTAATTCAATTTGAGAATAATCGGCAGCTAACAACAAATAATCGTCGTTTTTAGCAATAAACGATTTTCTAATTTCTCGCCCCATTTCGGTTCTTATAGGAATGTTTTGTAAGTTGGGATTGTTCGAACTCAATCTACCAGTTGATGCAACTGTTTGCATATAGCTAGTATGTATTCTTCCTGTTGTTGGGCTTACCAATTCTGGTAAAGCATCAACATAAGTCGATTTTAATTTTTTTACCGAACGGTATTCCAATATTTTAGGGATAATGTCGTGTTTCCCTAACAGTTTCGAAAGTTCATCTTCGTTGGTAGCATATTGTCCGGTTTTGGTTTTTTTAGGTTTTTCAATAATTTTCATGTACTCAAACAACACCTCTCCCAACTGTTTCGGGGAATCAATGTTAAATGTAGTTCCTGCCAATTGTAAAATATCTTTTTCCAGGTTAGTTCCTAAAATTTCCAGCTCGGCAGAAAACGTTTTTAGTGCTGCAACATCCAGCTTAATACCTTCGTTTTCCATCGCTGCCAATACCGTAATTAGAGGTGCTTCAACTTTTTCAAACACCTCTTTTATTTCGGGAGTAAATTGGGGCTCAAAGTAGTTTTTTAATTGAAGGGTGATATCAGCATCTTCACAAGCGTACTCAACAATTTTATCAACCTCAACATCACGCATGCTCAATTGATTTTTTCCTTTTTTACCAATCAAAGTTTCGATAGAAACAGGTTTGTAGCCTAAATAAGCCTCGGAAAGTAAATCCATGTTGTGTCGCATGTCTGGCTCTAGCAAAAAGTGAGCTATCATGGTATCAAACAACTTTCCTTTTATTCGAACGCCATATTTGTGTAACACATTAATATCGTATTTGATGTTTTGCCCTATTTTTTCAATGGCCGTATTTTCAAAAACTGTCTTGAATTCTTTTAAAATAGTTGTTGCTTCTTCTTGGTTTTCAGAAAAAGGGATGTAATACCCTTCGGTTGGTTGGTATGAAAACGACATCCCCACCAATTCTGCCTCAAAAGGGTTTAAGCCTGTAGTTTCGGTATCAAAACAAAACGATTTTTGCTTTTCCAATTTCGAAATTAAATCGGCTCTTTTTTGAGGGGTATCAATTAATAAATAAGTGTGTGAAACATTTTCAATATTTTTTCCAGCTTCAACAACTTCTTCTTCATTATTTTTTTGGAGTTGGTCTCCCCCTCCTTCGGAGGGGGCTGGGGGGAGGCTAAACAAATCCATTTGCCCATTGTTGGGTGTTGTACCAACCTGAGCTGTTGGAGTAATTTGAATTTCCTTACCCAGCACTCGTTTGGCTAAGTTTCTAAATTCCAATTCGGCAAACAATTCTGTTATTTTTTGTTCATCGGGTTCTTCCAATATTAGTTCGTCAAAACTATATTCAACAGGAACATCTAAAATAATGGTAGCTAATTTTTTTGATAACAAGCCTTGCTCAGCAAAATTGATGACGTTTTCTTTTTGTTTTCCTTTCAAATCTTCGGCATTGGCAATTAAATTCTCAACACTGCCGTATTTTTGTATCAACAGTTTTGCAGTTTTTTCGCCTATACCAGGTATTCCTGGAATATTATCAACTGCATCACCCCACAAGCCTAAAATATCAATAACCTGTAAAGGATTTTCTACTTCAAATTTTTCGCAAACTTCTTTTACACCCATTACTTCGGCTGGTTTGCCAAAAGCTGCAGGTTTAAAAATAAAAATGTTGTCTGACACCAACTGCCCAAAATCCTTATCAGGAGTCATCATGTAAGTAGTAAACCCTTCTTTTTCGGCATGTTTTGCCATCGTGCCAATAATATCATCCGCTTCAAACCCCTCTTTTAACAAAATTGGAATTTTAAATGCCTCGACAATGGCTTTGATGTAAGGTATAGCTGTACGAATATCCTCAGGCATTTCTTGTCTGCCCGCTTTATAAGCTGCAAAATCTGCCTCACGATTGGTGGCTCCACCTGGAGCATCAAATACCACCGCAATGTGTGATGGTTTTTGTTTTTCCAACACTTCAATTAAGGTATTGGTAAAACCCAACATTGCAGAGGTGTTTAAGCCTTTAGAATTGTATCGTTGATTGTTGCCAAATGCAAAGTAAGCCCTGTAGATTAAAGCAAATGCATCGAGTAAAAAAAGTTTTTTGGTATTTTCAGGCATAGGTCTTGTTTTTAAAGACCTCTAAAATAAGGTTTTTGAAACACTCCATAAAAGATTACTGTTTCATATTTTATAATCAGCGTATTATTTATCAAAGTTATATCCAACTCACGTTAGTTTCTACATTCTAAAATTCTTATTTTGAAAATACAAATGCTTCCAAGTACTTGAGAACAACACACAAATAAAACACATCATATTATAATTACCCATTTAGTATTGAATCTTATTAAGATATAAAATCTAAATAATTATCTGGATGAATGGTTATAAATTCAGCTTCAGGATACAGGGTTTTCCATGCGGATGGGGCTCCTTTTACTTTATTTGGATTCCACTTAAATTCATAACCATAAATCTTTCCTCCTCGTTCTTCAACCCAATCTACTTCTTGTTGGCTGTAGCTTCTCCAAAAATAGTTATTGACCAACATCCCTTTGTAAGACTGATATTTTAATCGTTCTGTCACCAAGTAGTTCTCCCACAATTGCCCTTGGTCGTTTCTAAGTTCTAAGGTATTTACATTTGCAATTAGGGCGTTTCTTATCCCATTATCATAAAAATACCAACGTGAAGATTTGGATATTTCTTTTCTTGGGTTCATGCTAAAAGCATCTACTTTATAGATAACAAAAACTTTTGCTAATAAATCTAAATACCGTTCTACCGTATTTTTATCAATGCCTAATTTTTGTCCTAATTCTGGTAAAGAAACTTCTCCTCCTATTTGAAAAGCAATTAACCTCAATAAACTAATAATTTTGTCTGGTTTTTTCAACTTCTCAAATGCTAAAATATCACGTATCAAATATGAACTTATTAATCGTTCCAGATATTTTACTTTGTCATCCCATCCACTGTATTGCTGTAGCTCTGGGTAGCTTCCTAAAATCAATCGTTCTTCTAATCTTCCTTTGGTTTCAATAAGGTTTTCCTGTTTATTAAATTCCATCTGAGACAATGGAAACAAACGAACAGTAATGTTTCTACCTGTTAATGGCTCACCTAATTCATTCTCCAAATCAAATACTGATGAACCTGTAGCTATAATCTTAATGCCGTTTATTTCATCTACCATTAACTTTAAAATCTTCCCTATCTCTGGTACGGTTTGAGCTTCATCTATCACCAACAACTTTTTATCACCCAACAATCGTTTGTAATTCTCTACACTTCTATTGCTCAATACCGATACTGTTGTAGCATCTTCTCCATTTAATAACAAGTAGGGTTCTTTTATTTTTGACAATTGTTTTTTTAACAACTCTGTTTTACCAACCCTTCTCGCTCCCATCAGTACTAAAACTTTATTAGGTTGTAAAAACTTATCAAACCCTTTTTCTATTTCTCTTTCTAAATATTTCATAAAACTTAGCTATAATTCTTTGTTACTGCTCTTTCATTTCTTTAAACTCACTTATTTAATACAAATATAGTTATTTAATTCACTTATTTAATATTACTTTAATATAGTTTTTAAAAAATTTAAGTTGAGTTGAGAATTCATTTTTTTATTTATCCACGAATAGATTCCTATCTTTGAATTTAGTTATGGAGCAAAAATTTACCTTCCCTAAAATAGAAAAACTAAAAAGCCGAAAAGATATCGACGGATTGTTTAGTGGGGGTAAATCTATTCACGAAACACCCATCCGAGGCGTTTATACAAAAAAAAAGGAGCCATCAAAAGTGGTGTTGAGTGTTGGGGTAAGTGTTCCTAAAAAGTTTGTAAAACTTGCCGTTGACAGAAATTTGATTAAGCGTAGAATGAGAGAGGCATACCGTTTGCATAATCACGAATTAAAACAAACATTGTTAAGTTCAAATACGCAGTTAAACTTAATGTTTGTTTATGGGTCGAAACAATTATTGAGTTACATCGAAATTGAAGACAAAATAAAAGTAATTTTAAATCGTTTAAATGCAAGGTTTGAAGAGCGTGGTGAGTAAGTTGTTTATATTGATGATTCGTTTTTATCAATTGAGCATTTCTCCAATTTTAGGACAAAATTGCCGATACGACCCTACATGCTCGCAATACAGTATTGAAGCAATAAACAAATATGGTCCTTTTAAAGGTGGTTGGATAGGTTTAAAAAGAATTTTGTCTTGTCATCCATGGGGCGGACACGGGCATGACCCAGTTCCATAAAAGCCCACCCCAACCCTCCCAAAGGGAGGGGGTAAAAGAAAAGTATAACACTACCACATGGTTTAATTCTATGTGTTAAAATAAAAATTATGAAAAAAAGAATTACAAAAATTACCTTAATCATTGCGCTGGCAATGTCATCGATATTTTCTGTTGGATATGTAGATAGTTATTTCGAAATATCAAAAAACCTTGACATTTTCGCTACACTATTTCGTGAATTGAACATTTATTATGTTGATGATTCTGATCCAGGAAAATTGATGAAAACAGGTATCGACGCGATGTTGGAGTCGTTAGATCCTTACACCAACTACATTCCAGAGTCGAACATGGAAGACTATAAATTGATGACTACTGGTCAGTATGGTGGTATTGGTGCGTTAATTCAAAAACAAGGTGATTATGTGGTAATTTCTGAACCTTACGAAGGTTTTGGGGCATTTAAAGCAGGTTTACGTGCTGGTGATAAAATTTTGGAAGTGGACGGAAAATCGGTAAAAGGAAAAAACACCACAGAAATTCGTGAGGTTCTATTGGGTCAACCAGGCTCATCGATTACCTTAAAAATTGAACGACCAGGCACAACTGAACCAATGGTAAAAAAAGTAATTCGTGAGGAAGTAAAAATTAAAGATGTGCCATATTATGCTATGATGAAAGATTCTGTTGGCTATATCAAATTAACTGGTTTTACCGAATCAGCAAGTAAAGAAGTAAAAACTGCTTTAGTTAGTTTAAAGGAACAACATGCCACATCAATTGTGTTAGATTTAAGAGGTAACGGTGGAGGTTTACTAAACGAAGCAGTAAACATTGTTAACTTTTTTGTTCCAAAAGGTTCGGAAGTCGTTTTTACCAAGGGGAAAATTAAAGAATGGGACAAAACTTACAAAGCATTAAACGAGCCTATTGATACAAAAATACCATTGGTGGTATTGATTGACGAAGGTTCAGCATCTGCATCAGAAATAGTTTCGGGCTCTTTACAAGACCACGATAGAGCTGTTGTTGTGGGAACGCAATCTTACGGAAAAGGTTTGGTGCAATCTGTTCGCCCGTTAAGTTACAATTCAAAACTTAAAGTAACCGTGGCAAAATATTACACACCTAGCGGAAGATGTATTCAAAAATTAGATTATTCGCACCGTGAAGAGAACGGAAAAGTAACCGCTATTGCTGATTCGTTAATTAAAGAATTTAAGACTCTGCATAGCAAACGACCTGTATTTGATGGTAAAGGTGTTGCTCCTGATGTAAAAGTAGAAAAGTTAATGTTGAGCGATATTTCTGCATCATTAATTACCAAAAATTTGTTTTTTGAATACGCTACTAACTACCGTATTAAAAACGACAGTATTAAACCCGTAGCAGATTTTACTTTTAGCGATGCTGAATATGCAGACTTTGTAAAATTCTTGGATGGAAAAGATTATGCTTACACCACCGAAAGTGAAGATTTGTTAGCAAAATTAGAATTAACCACCAAAGAAGAAAAATATTTTGATGATGTAAAAACTGAATACGAACACTTAAAAGAGAAGCTAAACACACATAAAAAAGACGACTTAAAAAAGTTTAAAGAGGAAATCATCACCATTTTAGAAACTGAGATTGTTGGACGTTATTATTATCAAAATGGAACCATACAAAATTCTTTAAAACGAGACCCAACACTTGAGGTTGCTATTAAAACCATTAAGAACGACACCTTGTATAAATCCATTTTAGCAGGTACAAACAAATAACATCCGCTTGATGTTAAAAGTTAAAGCTTTTTTTTCGAATACTGAGCGATTATACCTCATTGGTTTATCTGCAATTGCTGTTGGCTTATCACTTTCTAAACCATTAATTAGTATTGGTCAATTAATTTTAGGATTAGCGTGGATTTTAGAGGGAAATTACTCGCAACGAATCAAAGCTTTTTTTACCAATAAAACCGCTTTATTTTTAATTCTATTTTTTGCCATTTCGGTTGTTGGGTTAATAAACACCTCTAACTTTAGCTATGCATTTACCGATGTAAAAAGAAAGTTTCCATTCTTTGTTTTACCATTTGTTTTGTTTGGTTTTAAGTTAAAACAAGAACAACTAAAGCTAGTATTTAAGCTTTACCTCGCAGGTATTCTTGCCGCTAGTTTTTGGAGCATATTTGTAAAACTTGGTGGCTTAGGTATTACCATTGTCGACGATAGGGATTTATCTCGATTCAATTCGCACATTCGTTTTGGTTTAGAAATTTGCATTGCCATTTTTGGTTTGGGTTATTATTTTTTTAACGAGCACAACTTAAAAACCAAAATCATCATCACCTTATTGGGCTTGTGGTTACTTGCCTTTATGTTTATTCTTCATCTTTATACAGGGCTGTTGGTTTTTGGGGCTACTTCACTTATTTTAATGTTTGTTTATGGGTTTAAGGTAGCTGATTTTAAATTTAAATTTTTGCTTTTCCTCACTCCTCTATTTATTGTTGGAGGAGCTGTTTGGTACATCAACAAAAGTGTAAATCAGTATTACAATCAAAACCAACCTTTAGAGGAAAAACGATACTCACCTTATGGCGAAATATACAATCACAACTTAACAAACGACGATAAAGAAAATGGTTATTACGTTTATAGAAATAATGCCGATGAAGAATTAGAATACGCTTGGAATAAGGTGAGTAAAATCCATTATCGAGGTAAAGATTTAAAAGGACAACCTATTTCTAGTACTGTAATTCGATTTATTACTTCTAAAGGAGAGTATAAAAACCACAAAGCAGTAATGAATTTAACGCCAAAAGAAATTGAAGCAATTGAGCGTGGCACAACCAATGTAAATATGCTAACTAGCAATGCTTTTGAGCGAAGAATAACCAGTACCATTTGGGAGTTCGATAACTACAAAAGAGGTAGAGATTACAACGGACACTCAACTGTAATGCGTTGGGTTTACTGGAAAACGGCCTACAACATTTTTAAAGAACATTTTTGGACTGGTGTTGGTACTGGCGACATTCAAGATGCGTTTAATGAGCAATACGAAAAAGAAAACTCTCCACTTATAGAAAAATATAGATTGAGAGCACACAATCAGTTTATCACAGCATTTACTACTTACGGAATAATTGGAGGCATCCTTTTTATTGTTTTTCTATTGTATCCGTTGTTTGGCTTAAGCTTAAAAAATCATTTTGTGTATTTAGCTTTTATCCTCATTATGCTACTCTCCATGATAACCGAAGATACCTTAGATACACAAGTTGGAATAACCTTATTTGTGTTTTTTAATACGCTGTTGATTTACAACCATAAACAAATTTAATGCTTCAAATTTCTGCCAATTATATTTTTCCTGGAAACTCCACTCCTATTAAAAATGGGGTTGTTGTGTTAGATGATAAAAATATTGTTTTAGAAGTATTAGACCCAAAAACAACACCAATTAATTGGGAAAATGTGAGAATATATGAAGGCATAGTTTGCCCTGGTTTTGTAAATACGCACTGCCATTTAGAGCTTTCATACCTTAAAGGAAAAGTAAAAGAACAAACCAAGTTACACGGTTTTATAAAAGACATTATTTCAATTAGAGAATCTTTTTCTGATGATGTTCGTTTGGAAGCCATAACTGCAGCAGAACAAGAAATGAAACAAAATGGAATTGTTGCTGTTGGCGACATTTCTAATGGAACTTCAACGTTTAAACTGAAAGCAACAGAAAACTTGTATTATCACACTTTTGTGGAAGTTTTTGGTTCAGACCCAAGTATTGCAAATGATGCTTTTAACCATGCGAAACGTGTTTACGACACTTATTTTGACAAAAAAAAAGCATCCATTACTCCCCATGCTACATATTCAGTTTCTGATAAATTGACTCAACTGGTTAACCAACATTGCAAAGAAAACAATAGTTTGGTAAGTATTCATAACCAAGAAACCGAAAGTGAAAATCATTTTTACCAACATGGCAAAGGAGACTTATTTGATTTTTTGAATATTAGAGAAAAATTAAAAGGTGAGTTTGTTCCAACACAACAAAACGCATTACCTTCTTTTCTAGGTAAATATGAAAATTTACGAAAAACGTTGTTAGTTCATAACACCTTTACCAATAAACAAGACATTGCTTGGGCAAATAATTTTTCTAAAAACATTTATTGGGCTTTTTGCCCTAATGCCAACCTTTACATCGAAAACCGACAACCCAGTTACAATTTATTTTTAAACGAAAAATGTACCATTGGTACCGATAGTTTAGCGAGTAATTGGAGTTTATCCATTTTAGATGAGCTGAAAACAATTTCTAGAAATTCACCTGAAATACCTTTACAAACTTTAATCAAATGGGCAACTATAAATGGTGCTGATTTTTTAGGAATTAACCATCAGTTTGGTTCAATTAAAAAAGGCAAAAAACCTGGCTTAAATTTAATTTCAACCATTGATTTAAAATCGCTCAAATTACTTGATAATTCAACGATTAAAGTGATTGCTTAGCCCAACTATTTCGTAATTTTGTGGCAAACTAAATCCAACTCACATGAACATCAAAATCATCATTGTTTCATTATTTCTAATTTTGACTACTACTGCTTTTTCTCAAGATAAAAATGCAGAAAAAATTACAGCTTTAACTGCTCAAATAGCCAGTTATAATACCTCTAAAACTGAATTAATGGCAGAAAATGAAACATTAAAACCAGAGATTGAAGCGTTGAAAATTGAATTGAACAAAACTAAAAAAGAAGCTTACTCCACTCAAAAAGATATTTCAGAAAAAAACGAAGAGTTGATTAGTAAAATTGAAGACGAAAAACAAACCACCAAACTTTCGAAAAAACGCGATAAATTGGTAAAAAAGAATCAAAAACAACAAAAAAAGGTAGATAATTACGCAAAAAAGCTAAAAAAGAAAGAAACTCAACTTTCTAAAAACATGAAAAAAATAGTGGCTTACGATAAAAAAATGGAGAAGAACAAAAAGAAGATTGCTAAACTATCTGCTCAATAAAGCCTCAGCAACAATCAAATCTATAGGAGAGGTAATTTTAATGTTTTCGGTGTTTCCTTGAACTAATTCAATCGAATGTCCTAATTTTTCAACTACCGAAGCATCGTCGTTAAAGGTTTCGTCAAAATCTTGCTCGTAAGCTTTTAGTAAAAGCTCCGATTTAAAACATTGTGGCGTTTGTACATTTTTGTAGCAACTACGCGCAACTGCTTTATTGGTTTGTTCTTGTTTAGATACAAACCTCAACGAATCTACCACATCAACCACAGGAATAGCTGAGCCAGATTTTTCTGCCTGTGCAAAACAGTTAGTAATGGTTGTTGCACTTACCAATGGACGAACTCCATCGTGAACAGCCACAATACCATTTTGTTTTACTAAAGCCAACGCATTTTTTACCGAATGAAATCGGGTTTTACCACCAGCAACTATTTGGTGCGGAATTTTTGTAAACCCGTATTTATAACAAAGCTCTTCCCAAAAATCGATTTGATTTTCGGGAAGAGCCAGTATAATTTTTGTTTGAGGAAAAGTTTGATAAAACTTTTCGATGGTATGCATTAAAATAGGTTTGCCAGCTAATTCGAGGAACTGTTTTGGAAGTTGCTCTCCCATTCGTTCACCTTTTCCTCCGGCAACTATTATTGCATATTTATGCATTTGCTAGTTCTTCTTCGCTAAAAAACTCATCAGCATCAGCGGTAAATGTGTTGCCATTTGGCTCATCGTCATCATTATCGTTGTTGCTGTTGTTGTACGAATCTCTTTTTTCGTAAGAACCACCTTCTGTTTTGGTTCTTCCTATTGAGCGAATGTAAGCGTTTAACATTCGGTGTATTTTTTCTACAAATTCCAACAATTCATCCGCTTCAGGAGCTTGAATCATTTCTCTTTCTTTTGCCTTTAATAACCAACCTTTAGTTTTTAAAAGATATCCTCTAGAAATGTAGCAGTAGTGTTTTTTATCTTTAAAATTGTAACGGCCATAACCCGCAGCAATGTTCGCTGAAATAGCGTCTGAATCTTTAACAAATGATTCACCTACGGTATCTTTATTAAATCCTTCCCACTGATTTACAATATTCCAAATTTTAGCTTCAAAGTCAAGACATTCTTGGTATAATTTTAAGTCTTCTAATTTCATTTTTTGATAAGTGTTATTGTTATTATATTAAAGTATAAGCATGGCATCACCATACGTGTAAAAACGATATTTTTCTTTTACTGCCTCTTTATAAGCTTTCATTACTAAATCGTAACCACCAAACGCACAAGTCATCATTAACAATGTAGATAAAGGAGTGTGGAAATTCGTAATCATGCAATTTGCAATACTAAAATCGTAAGGAGGAAATATAAATTTGTTGGTCCAGCCATCGTAAGGTTTTAATTCTCCATCGGTTGAAACAGAAGATTCTATTGATCTCATTGATGTAGTACCAACTGCACAAATTCTAGCTTTACGTGCTTTTGCGGCATTAACTTGGTCGGCACATTTTTGAGTGATATGGATTTCTTCCGAATCCATTTTATGTTTGGTTAAATCTTCAACCTCTACTGTTCTAAAAGTTCCTAAACCTACGTGTAACGTTAATTTTGCAAAATCAACTCCTTTAATTTCTAACCGTTTTAAAAGGTGTTTACTAAAGTGTAATCCAGCAGTTGGAGCGGCTACAGCTCCTTCATTTTCAGCATAAACAGTTTGGTAACGTTCAGCATCTTCTGGCTCAACCTCTCTTTTAATGTATTTTGGTATTGGAGTTTCTCCCAATTTTTCAATAATGGCTTTAAATTCTTCGTGAGTACCATCAAATAAAAATCTTAATGTTCTCCCTCTAGATGTTGTGTTGTCGATAACCTCTGCAACTAAATCATCATCACCGAAATAAAGTTTATTACCAATTCTAATTTTACGTGCTGGGTCTACTAAAACGTCCCACAAATAATTTTCTCTGTTTAATTCTCTCAATAAAAACACCTCGATACGAGCTCCAGTTTTTTCTTTGTTACCATACATTCTAGCAGGAAAAACTTTAGTGTCGTTCATTATCATTAAATCACCCTCATCGAAATACTCGATTAGGTCTTTAAATAATCTGTGTTCTATTTGTCCAGTACTTCTGTGAAGCACCATTAATCTTGATTCATCACGTTCTGGAGATGGGTGTTCTGCAAGCAATTCTGCGGGTAAGTCAAATTTAAATTTTGATAATTTCATATTAAGGTTTTACTTGAAAAATAAGGCTGCAAATGTAATAATAACTAAAGAATTTACAAGGGTATTTTTATTTTAAATACTCAAGCATAAATTTCGCTGTACGTTCAGACGCACCAACACCACCAAGCTTTTGTTGCAGCTGTTGGTATTCGTCGAATATTTGATTGCGGTAGGTTGGAGTAATTAACTTTGTAAGTTCTTGTTTAAGATTGGTGGTAGTCAATTCTTTTTGAATCAATTCCTTTACCAATTCTTTGTCGGCTATTAAGTTAACCAACGATATGTAGTTTACTTTTATAACTGCTTTAGCAATTTGATAGGAGATAAAACTACCCTTATAACAAACAATTTGTGGCACCTTAAACAACGCTGTCTCTAAAGTTGCCGTTCCTGAAGTAACCAAAGCAGCTGTTGAGTGCTCGAGCAAGGCATAGGTTTTGTTTTCCAACAACGATACCTGTTTCGATAAGTAATTTTGGTAAAATTCAGCATCTTGCGATGGTGCTCCTGCAACTACAAATTGGTAATCGGGAAAATAGTTAACTATCGACAACATAATGGGAAGCATAGTGTGTATTTCTTGCTTTCTGCTGCCAGGTAATAAGGCTATAATAGGCTTTTGTGGTAAATTGTTTTGTTTACAAAAATCTTCAAACGAACTAACTGCTCTATTTTCAATAGCATCTAATAAAGGGTGACCAACAAAATCAACATCTACATCAAAACGAGCATAAAAATCTTTTTCGAAAGGTAAAATCACAAACATTTTATCCACGTATCGTTTAATTTTGTGTACCCGATTTTGTTTCCAAGCCCAAATTTGTGGAGAAATGTAATAAAACACTTTTATCCCATTAATTTTTGCCCAAGTAGCAATTTTTAAATTGAAGCCTGGATAATCTACCAAGATGAGTACATCTGGTTTATACTCCAACACATCTTTTTTACAAAATGCTAGGTTTCTTAAAATAATTTTGATGTTTAATAAAACCTCAACAAAACCCATAAAAGCTAGGTCGCGATAATGTTTAGCTAAAACTGCTCCTTGTTTTTGCATTAAATCGCCACCCCAACATCTAAAATCCGCAGTTGTGTCACGTTTTTTTAGTTCTTTAATGAGGTTTGACGCATGTAAATCGCCTGATGCTTCTCCTGCTATAATGTAATATTTCATTTATGGATTAGGCGTAATTCGTTTATAAAAAAATATACATGTACCACAAATAGATTATTCCGTATAGTATTGTTGCCCATATTACCCCCTTTGCCGATTGGTCTTTTTTTAACCAAAAAAACAAAAAGAAAACCCCTAAATTAAAAAATAAGGCACCTTTTAAATTATCTATTACAGGACTAAAAAATGGATTTTTTACGATGTAAAAAAAATCCATGTTCGTTGTTATTTTTAGTATCAAAACCATGGCTATTAAGGGAACAACTATTCCCAAAAATATACCAATTGAAATGTGATTAAACTCTTTTAGGGCTTTAAGCATGTTCTAAATGTTTTATTTTATTCATAACCAAATAATTGGTAAAATCGTGTTCAACTGGCACTATAGAAACGTAGTTGTTTTGCAAAGCCCACTCGTCAGTATCTTCATTGTTATCGTAAACTACAAATTTACCTGTTAACCAATAATAGCTTTTTCCATTTGGGTCGGTTCTTTCATCAAAATCCTCTTCCCAATTACCATTTGCTTGTTTACAAACTTTTATCCCTCTAATTAAGTCGTAACTTACATTTGGAATATTCACGTTTAAACAAATGGCCTCATATTTTTGAGTTAACACATCTTTAATTACTTTATCCACAACCATTTTTGATGCCGTAAAGTCGGCTTCAATAGCATGGTTACAAAGTGAAAATCCTATGGAGGAGATGCCTTCCATTGCTCCTTCAATGGCAGCCGACATAGTGCCTGAATAAATCACATTAATAGAAGAATTAGCCCCATGATTGATGCCTGAGACAATTAAATCGGGCCTACGTTTTAACAACTTGCTTACACCCATTTTTACACAATCTACTGGTGTGCCACTACAAGCGTAATAATTAATTCCTTCTTTTTCCCAATGGTTTATGCGTAGCGCGGTGTTTAACGAAACAGCATGTCCCATCCCGCTTTGAGGTTTGTCGGGTGCAACAACTACCACTTCACCATAATTTTTTGCAACCTCAATTAAGGCTGTTATTCCTGGTGCAGTAATGCCGTCGTCGTTTACAACTAATATTAATGGTTTTTCCAAAATAAATGTTTTAATGCAAATTTAGTTTTTATACGCTTGTTATTATAATTTTTAAAGCAGACTTCTCATTCATCCATTTTTTGGTGTCTAAAAATTGGTTAACCACATAGAAACATAGATTGTTATAGCAATAAAAGGTAGCATCAGTTTACATAGTTCTCCCGATAAATCGGGAGAAAACTATTGTTTTTCTATTTGATTCGTCAATTTCCTACTTTGTAAACTATGTTTCTATGTGGTTAACTATTTTAAATGATATTGACTTGTATCATAGTAAAACTGAATTAAGCTAATTATATTTGAAGTCAAATAATTTTAACATGAAAAACCTACTAGTACCAACCGATTTCTCTGAATATTCTAATTCAGCATTAGAATATGCGATTTACATTGCCAAAATTAGAAAAAGTACCATTCATATCCTGTCAATAGTTTTATCAAACCACAACGGAGAATTTGAAAAAGCTGAGGCTAAAATAAGTGCCTTAAAAAAAGACCCTAAACTTACTGGTATTGCTGTCGAAACTTATGTAAAGTTAGATGGTGTTATTTGTGATAAAATTTTAGAATGTGCTGAAGAAATTAAAGCCGATTTAATTTTAATGGGTTCTCATGGCTCATCAACTATTGCTGAAATATTATTGGGTAGCAACACAGAAAAAGTAGTTCGTAAATCGAATTTTAACGTGATGACCATTAAACATAGTATGATTAAGGAGGAGATTAAAACCATTGCTTTTGCTTCTGATTTTTCTCGTGAATCGAATCAAATTTTTGGTACCATTAGAGATATTGCTGATAAATTTAATGCCAACATACATTTGCTTAAAATAAATACTCCCACCCATTTTGAGCCCACTCGTGTTTCGATGGAAAAAATTAACAAGTTTATAAAAAACGAAAATTTATCGCCACTTAACGGCGACAAATTCAAAATAGCCTTATACTCTGATAGTACTGAAGAGTTAGGCGTTTTAAACTATTGTATTGAAAACGAAATTGACATTATTGCCTTAGGTATTCATAACAAAACCAGCATGTGGAAACTGTTGCACGAGAGTACTTCACAAAATTTAGTTAGTCACTCGTTTAGGCCTGTATTAACTATTCCTATACCTGAGTAAGAGTTAAGGATTAATCCACCAACTCCCCTTTGTGAGGCTTGAGTTTATCTCTAAAAAAAATCATGTCTGGTTGGTTAACAATTAAATAAGCCGACCAAAATATCTCATTTTGATAATCAACGCCAGTAATTAAATCACTAAAATTATTGGCTTCTAAAAATTCTCTAATGTGTATTTCGTGGTGCTTGGCAGTTCCTTCAGCATCAGGACCACTAAAGTTCCAAATCAATTTTACTTGTTGCATAAATTAAGGCTGTTGAAAATTAGGGTTGTTTACAAAACTACTATCTGAAAGCGACAATAAAAAAGCTTTTAACGATGCTTTATCACTAGCTGTTAATTGCACTCCTCCTTGTCCGATGTATTTTAATAATGGAGATATTGTTGGTGAGTTTTGTAAGCCTTCGCTATAATGATTAATTACTTCATCTAAAGTCGCAAACCTACCATCGTGCATATAAGGGGCAGTATACGCTAAATTTCGGAGCGATGGTGTTTTAAACTTACCATTATCGGCAGCATTTCCTGTAACCGAACCTAAACCATTATCGCTAAAAGTAGCATCTAAACCATTGTTGTGAAAAAGATTGTCAGTCCATAAAGGATTAGCAGCATTGCCATGACAATGAAAACAATCTCCTCGAGTTTCAGTCATAAACACATTAAACCCGTCTATTTCTTGTGGGGTTAAAGATATCTGCCCATTTAAATATTGGTCGAACCTCGAATTTCCTGAAATTAATGTTCGTTCAAATTGAGCTATAGCTTTTACTACAAGGTTGGAATCAATAATATTGGTTTTAAAAGCAGCCATAAATAAACTAGGGTATGTTAAATCATTTTGTAGTGAGGCAACTGCGTTTTGCCAAGTATTGTGCATTTCTATAGGGTTAACAACAGGGCCTAAAGCTTGAGCTTCAATACTGTTTGCTCTACCATCCCAAAAAAACTTGTTATTCCAATTCCAAGCCATATTAAACAAAGGCATTGCGCTTCTGTTACCTTGTAAACCATCAATACCTGTACTAAAAGCTGAATTCTCAGCAAAAGCTAATTGAGGCGAATGGCAACTTGCACAAGACTGCGTTCCGTTACCCGATAAAATAGGGTCAAAAAACAATTTTCTTCCTAAAGCAATTCCTTCAACAGTTAATGGATTATCAACAGGAATTACTGGAGGATTAATATACTGCGCAAATAGTGAAGGGATAATGAGTTGGTATGGTGTGGGGTTTGAAGTTATCGGTACAGGGTTGCTAACCACTTCTTTATTCGGCTCTTTAACACAAGCCGAAACTAAAACAGCTAATGTAAATAAAACTATATGTGTTCTATTATTATTCATAATAATAAGCCTAAGGTTGTAATTAATTACAACCTTAGGTTATTTAATTTATTGCACAACAATTCCCAAACTAAACACATCTTTTCCAATGGTGTTCATTAATTTTTGGGCAGTATAATTCATCATTAAATTACTGTGATATTGATTTAAATCCCAATTTGATGGATTTTTATACCACTCCGAAATGTCCATTTTAATTTGAATGGTAGCGTTATTTGTGATGGTTATTGCTCCCAAATCGGCTTTAAAATAGTTTTGTTCAGCCATGCTCATCATCATGTTATAAGCCATTCCCATATGGTAAGCATAAGTAGAATCGTTTCCTTGCTCTCTATATTTTCCTTCCATTTGCATGAAGTGGTAACCACCTCCAATCATTGCTGGCCAATTCCAACTTGCAGAATTTAAATCTGGATAAGCATTCGAAACATTATCAGTGCTATCAAAACCAAAAATAAACGATATACCTGTATAACTATCAAAAGGTATATTTGACGCTGCCGATGGCGAGTAGGTTAATGTTGCATTATCAGATAAATCAACCAATTGATACCCTTCAATCATAATACTATCTCCGTTTGATTTATACAATCTAATGTCAGAAATTAAATACCTAAGCTTTGTTATACTCAAGGTATCATCATTAGCATTAACATAATTAAACAGATTAAAATCGGCAGAAGTTACTGCTGTTCCAGCAAAATGATGTGCAAATGTAAAAGTTAAACTCCCCGCAGTTGCCGTTGGTGTAACTGGTACTTTATAAACACACGTTCCGTTGTCTTTTTCTGCATTTGGGTCGTAATTTTCAGCTGAAGGATCAGTACAACCTTCTTTTTTTGAACACGATGACAATACTACCGCTCCTACTAGAGCTGTTAGTATAAATAATTTTGTTGTTTTCATTGTTAGATTTAAGTTTATATAAAGTTAATTAAAAATAATATGTTATTTGTGTAATAATCCTTTCTTTATTGGAAGGTTGATTACCAAAAAGATTTTGATATACAGGTCGATAATAGGTAAAATCAATTGCTAAATTTTTTATAAACCAATTTACGCCAGCATTCATAAACGCCGATTCTCCGCCAGTATTCATAACGTCTTTTTTATTGTCCTTATCGTACATGCTTACTTCATAATTTATACCTGAATGGGGCATAAATTTTATATTCTTAGTCACATCAAAAAGATAAAAAAGAGATGAATTAAAATTGTATCGATTGGCAAAACGAAAGTTGTTTTTGTTTTCAGTAAAAACCTTGTAACTCGCATTAGTGTTAAGTCCAAAGCCATTATATTTCAACAAATACTCCATCAAAAAAAGATAATTAAAACTACCTGTTCCTGCTTGCAGATGTTCATCTAGCTCCATCAGTGGTTTTCCAATAATTGTGCTTGGTGTAAAACTGGTTTCATAACCCTTAACCGATTGTTTATTAAAACTACCTGTTGGAAGTTCTACGCCTAGCCCTATTGTTAACCGATGCAAAAATTTGTTTTTTGCTAAGCTATCGGTGCTTATTTTGGTGTTGATAATTCGATAATTAGTAATCACGTTTAAATCGCCAAAACCCGAAATATTATCAATTATACTATCATTGTGATAAACATAATTATCGGAAAACGAATTGGTAATCAATACGTTTAATTTTTTACCGAAAAACACATTCAATACCAAATCAACACTGTTGTATTGCTCTGTATATAAATAATTGTTAGTAGTTGATGTTTCTTCGTTTAAATGATTAATTGAATAGTTATTATTTGTTTGTAGCCTCGCGCTAGAATTTGTCGAAATTGTTTTAGACGATATTTTAGAAACACGTTCCTCAAACAATCGATACCGGTATCTTAAACCAAACGAGCTTTTAAAGTCTTGTGGTTGAATACCAATATAAACACTACATAAATCGCATGCAAAAGTTACACTACTAATCATTATAAACAAGAACAGCAAACCATATTTTTTGTTCATTGTTTTAAATTATAATTGTTATTAAAAAATAATAGCAATTACACTTTTGGAGGAGGTAAACTTATATCGAACGATTGTTCTATAATTGAATAAGAAGCTAAAAAATAATTGGTTTTAATATCTTGTTCGAAAGTTTTTAAATCATTTTTTACTTGTTGAATAAGAGGCTTAATTTCAAGGTTATATTGCAAACTAGTTCCCGAAAATGGATTTTCTTCGTTTTTGGTATCAACCTTAACCAACTCTTTGGCTAAATGACATTTACCATTACAAGCCAACTTAGGTTTTTCCTTGTTAACGCAAAACATTTCAATTATTTCTGCTTGATTAACGAAATAATGAACCGTAAGGATAGACTTAAAGTTTATTGAAAAAACAAACAACAAAGCCACCAAAATTGAGGATATTTGAAAACTAATTCTCACACACCAAAGGTATAATTAATTTAAATCAAAGCAAGACCGTTTTAATAAATAAATGAACAACAAACTTATTGTCATACTAGGTCCAACAGCTACTGGAAAAACAACTTTAGCAGCGAATTTAGCGCATAGTATTTCGGGCGAAGTAATTAGTGCCGATTCGCGACAAGTGTACAGAGGTATGGATATTGGTACAGGTAAGGATTTGGATGATTTTGAAGTAAACGGAGTAAAAATCCCATATCATTTAATTGATATTGTTGATGCTGGAGCTGAATACAATGTGTTTGAATACCAAAAAGATTTTTTAAAAGCTTACGAAACCGTTTTAAAAAACAACAATACACCCATTTTATGCGGTGGTTCTGGTCTGTATATTGATGCAGTGGTTAAGGGTTATCGGTTTTTAGAAGTTCCTGAAAACACCAAATTAAGAACGGAATTGGAACAAAAATCCATTGAGGAGTTGAATAACATGTTGTCGGATTACAAAACCATACACAACACCACCGACAGCATTTACAAAAAACGAATTATCAGAGCCATTGAGGTAGCCAAATTTCAAACCGAAAACGATGCGTTGATAAGAGATTTTCCTAAAATTGAACACCTTATTTTTGGAATTGATTTTGACCGAGCCATCATTAAAAAACGAATTACCGAGCGGTTAAAACACCGATTGGAACACGAAGGAATGATTGAAGAAGTAAAAACATTAATTGCCAATGGTGTTGACCCCGAAAAATTGAAATTTTACGGATTGGAGTACAAACTCATCACACAACATTTGCAAGATGAATTGTCGTATAACGACATGTTTCAGAAATTAAATTCAGCCATACATCAGTTTGCTAAACGCCAAATGACTTGGTATAGAAAAATGGAAAAAGATGGTTTTACCATCAACTGGATAGACGGGAATTTACCGCTCGAAGAAAAAATAAATTTTATTGCAAAATTCTTAGATTAACACCCTCTTTTCCGTCATTCTGGTCAATGTCATCCTGAACTTGACGAAGGATTGACCCGTAATCTTGTTTTAACAAATTTACCACATAGACACATAGCTTCTATAGTTAAAACGCTCCGAAATTAACTCAGAAAAGCATCACAATAGTTTTATCCCGATAAATCGATATATATCGTCATTGCGTGCTTGACCCGCAATCTTATTAAAACCTTATTTACTATTTTAGATTGCGGGTCAAGCCCGCAATGACGACTCAATTATTAGTTAGTTTTCATTACATTTGAAAGACGAAAATCAATGTAACTTTTGAACTCAACCAACAACAATTTCACGGTTTACAACTCATCGGCTGGCTCGGGCAAGACTTTTACTTTAGTTAAGGAGTATTTAAAAATCGGGTTAAAAACCAACGATGCAGCAGCGTACAAACGTATTTTAGCTATAACGTTTACCAATAAAGCAGCATCAGAAATGAAAGAGCGGGTTATTTCTGCCTTGCAAGCTTTATCAGGAAAAAAACCATTGGAAGGGACTCCGAAACATTTGTTAGTGGAGTTGATGAAACCATTAAATGATGGTGGATTGGCTTTAAGCGAGCAAGAAATAAAACTACGAAGTGGCGCTGTTTTAAGCTCTATTTTACACAACTACAACGATTTTGGCATCAGCACCATTGATAAATTTACCACTAAAATTATCCGAACATTTGCCTTAGACCTAAAACTTCCGCTCAATTTTGGCATAGAAATTAACGAAGACGAAGTGCTCAAAAATGCTATCGACATGTTGATTGCAGAAGTGGGTAAAAACGAGAAAATAACCAAGCTTTTATTGGATTACAGCAAACAAAAAGCCGACGACGAAAAAAGCTGGAACATTGAAAGCGATTTAATAAAATTTGCTAAAAACTTGATTAAAGACGGTGGAGAATCGCACCTCGAAAAAATTCGAGATTTGAGCATCGACGATTTCGAAAAAATAAAAACCGATTTAATTGTTGAAATCAATGCTTTTGAAAAAGCCGTAAAAGAAATGGCAAAAAATGCCTTAGATTTTATCAAATCGACAGGGATTGAACCAAAAAGTTTTAGTGGAAGTAATTTTTACAATTATTGGGAATATTTAAGAATATTAAAGTCGTTTACCCCAAATGCTACGGTTCAAAAAATTGTTGCAGGCGAAAAAAATTGGTATGCACAGTCCGTTCCTCAACCACAAAAAGACTTGATTGATACACATGAAGCAAAACTAATCGAACTCTTTAACCAATCGAGAGTATATATTGAGAAGGATTATGGCTCGTACGTTTTAAAAACCTTGTTGCTCAAAAACATTTACCAAATTGCGGTAATCAACGAAATTGAAAAAACCATTTTGGAATTTAAAGCCGACAACAACATTTTAAACTTGTCGGATTTCAACAAGCAAATCGCCAAAATAATTCTTACCGAATCCATTCCTTTTATTTATGAGCGTTTGGGCGAAAAATACCAACATTATTTAATTGATGAGTTTCAAGATACTTCAACCATACAATGGCAAAACATTATCCCGCTAATTGAAAACTCGCTGGCAAACGGGCATTACAACATGATTGTTGGCGATGCTAAACAAGCCATTTACCGTTTTAGAGGTGGCGAAGTAGAGCAAATCATCAAACTGCCTTACGTTTACAATCACAAAAACAATCAGTTATTGTTGGAGCGTGAAGCTACCTTGATACGAAACCATAAAAACGAAGACTTGAACGACAATTACCGTTCAAAAGCCGAAGTGGTTGATTTCAACAACAAATTTTTTAATTCCATTTCAAGCAATTTATCCGAAAAATTCAACCCCATTTATGCCAATTTAAACCAAGGGTTTAAACCCGAAAATACTGGTGGTGGAGTTGCCATTTCGTTTTTAGACCCCGATGATGATGAAATTACATTTACCGAAATCAAAAAAATAATCGACACCTCGTTAAACGATGGTTACCAATTAAGCGATATTGCAATTCTTACACGAAGCAACAATAGGGCTTCGGAAGTAGCTTCTTTTCTGTTGGAAAACAACATTCAGGTTATTTCATCAGAAAGTTTGTTGCTGAACAACTCTAATGAAGTGAAGTTTTTGTTGAGTTTATTCAACTATATTGCTACTCCAAAAGACCCTGCTCATCATTTATACGCCATCAATTATTTAATCCATACACGTTTTGTTGGCGAGCAAAATGTGGATTTTATTCAACACAAAGACCAAGATTATTTGGCCGATTTTTTAGCCTCACATCAATTGTCGCTGGAAGTTTCTAATGCTACCACGTTTTCGTTGTACGAACTTACCGAGCACTTTATTCAACATTTTGGGTTGGACAAAGAAATCAACATTTTTGTACAGTTTTTCTTGGATAAAGTGCATGAATATGCTTCTAAAAAAGACAATTCCATTGTCAATTTTATTGATTGGTGGAACAGCAAAAGCAGCAAGTTTTCGGTAATTATTCCTGAAGGTATCAATGCTGTTCAGGTAATGACCATACACAAATCGAAAGGTTTGGAATTTCCTGTGGTCATTTTTCCGTTTGCGAGCACTACTGGAAAAGATAAAAACGAAGATTATTTGTGGACGGAAGAACCCATTGCTAAAGGATTGGATGCTTCCATCATCAATTTAAACGCATCGCTTTTAGACACCGTTTTAAAAGACGATTACGAGAACGAAAAAGCAAAATCGATATTGGACACCATCAACTTGCTTTATGTGGTATTAACCCGCCCAAAAGACCGCATGTATGTGTTGAGCGAAGTAGATAAACCCAACAAAGATGGTAATTACAAAAACTACTTTTTTGAATATTGTTTAACTCAACCCGATGCTGCCGTAAATGAAAATGAGTTTCGTTTTGGTTTGTTCTCCACTAAAAAAATCGTAACAGAGCAACAGCATAAATCGGCTAACGAGGTATTAACCGAAATAAGCTACAACCCTTGGCGAAATAAAATTGACATCAGTTACCAAGCGCCTAAATTTTGGGATGTAGAAAACCCCGAAACATCTGCCGATTATGGTAATTTAATACACCAATTGCTTTCGGAAATAAAACAATTGAGCGATTTAGAAAGCACCATTGACCGCTTTATAAACCGTGGTTTGTTTGACGAGAACAACAAACTAAGCATTTTAGCCGAGTTGCATGAATTGATAAAATTGCCCAAAGTAGAAAGCTTTTTTACTGCATTTGATGAACTAAAAACCGAAACAACCATTTTGTTGCCCTCAGGCGAATCGTACCAACCCGATAGAGTAGTGATAAAAAACAACAACACCATAATTGTGGATTACAAAACGGGTAAAAAAGAGAAAAAACACAAACAACAATTAGAAAATTACAAGATTTTACTCGCCGAAATGGGCTACACCAACATTGAAAGTTACTTGTTGTACATCAAAGACAAGGAGTTGGTTTTGGTGTAAAAAAGCCCACCCCCAACCCTCCCTAAGGGAGGGAGACTTAACCAAATATATTCTTCACATCATTCCTGCTCAGGCAGGAATCTATTAACCTTCCTTCAATTTGCAATTATTTTTAATACATTTGGTAGATAAGAATTAAGATAATCAGACCTATCTGCCCAAAATGGGTGAATTGGGATGGTTTTGTCAGACCTATAAACAAGTTAGTGGCAACTTTATGAAACGACACATATTAATCATATTGACAATTTTTGTTTCAGGTTGTTGTTCTTACGACAAAAAGGACTTGGAATTTAATGACAAAGAATTAGCTCATTTCACCGACTATAATATCGGAGACACAATCTATTTTCAAAGTAATTTAGGCGACATAGACACCATTACGATAGTAGGCTTTGGGACTGAACGTAATGAAAATTGCGGTGGGTTCATGGCACCACGACCAGTGAATGGTAAATGGGTTCAAATAAAACACTTGCCAGTCGACAGGTGGTTCGGTACATCTCAAGACATGACGACTGGAGGGAAAATAGATACTGTTTATCAAGAACTCTTTTGGATTTCAAAACATCCGACAGAAAAGGAAGTTGATTTTGCTATTAGTTTCAAGGACTTTCATTCAAACTTTGACACTATTATTGGGGAATTTCATACGGACACAATTAAAGTAAATGACTTGAATGTATCAAACTATTACATCGTAAAACATGGCTATCCTGAAAGAATAACTGAACCAAAAAATATTGAAACAATTTACTGGACAGACAAATTCGGACTAACAGCTTATAGAACTAAAGACGGGGAAACATGGACAAAGAAAAGCAGCCACTAACAGCACCTACAAGAAATTGGCGGCTCAGTGCTTCGTATGACAGTTTTGTGGTTATACAAACATTCGTTCTTCGTATGAACATTTGTGGTGAAAATCGCCACCTTCGCTAAGCCCGAAACCGTTAACAACAAATATTAAAAAAATGAAAAAAAACACCTTAATTATTTTAGCCATTGCAACATCGTTTTGTTTTGGTTTTGCATTAAACAACATCATTACCAAACAAGATGATGACCAAACCAACTTAAAAAGAGTTACAGGTATTGGTGGTATCTTTTTTAAATGTAAAGAGCCTGCAAAAATGCGAGAATGGTATCAAAAACACTTAGGGTTAAACACCAACCAATATGGGGCAGTGTTTGAGTGGTTTCAAGGTGCCGATTCTACCAAAAAAGGTTTTTCGCAATGGAGTCCGTTTAATGAAAAAACGAAATATTTTGAGCCTTCCACCAAGGAGTTTATGATAAATTACCGCGTTGAAAATTTAACTGCTCTTGTGGAAGAATTAAAAAAAGAAGGAGTTACCATTACCGATACCATTGAAACGTACGACTACGGGAAATTTGTACACATTATGGACATTGAAGGCAACAAAATAGAATTGTGGGAGCCCAACGACTTGGTTTATGAAGAAATGGGCATACAGCTTGGAAGTAAAACAACAAAGTAACCCGTAAGTAATGTAGTTAAGTTGAAAAGTGTAACTGGAACAATTCTTGTGTGTTGTTTTTAAAATCAGCTTACACCATGAAATTAACATTTTCCTTGTTTTTACTCATTTTCTCGACGGTTTTATTGGCTCAAACTGTTGCTAATATTGGCAATAAAAAAAGCATTTATGTATATAACAATCAACAAGATACCATTTATTTAAGTAAAATAAATATCGGTAACTTTTGTAATTGTGATTTAAAAATTACCGACAGCGTTCAAATTGATGGTATTGGAGCTAAAGAATTAGTGTTTTTTAGAAGTTGTTCTGGAAGTATAAACGAGCATGGTGGTACATTCGACATTGATGAGAATACTCAAATATCAAAATATGAAATTTGGAATTTGGACACAAAAGAAATGCTTTTTGAAGCAGTAACATCCTACCAATCGAATTACAATCGATTTCTTGCTTATGGAGACCCAAAACATGTAAAAGGTTTTGAATTTAGTTCCTGCGGTTTCAAAATTGATAGAACTGGTTCAATAACAATAAGCAATGTAAAATCAGATGCAAAGGCTCATACCTATGAATGGAAAACGGTTAAAAAAAAGGGTAAAACCGAAACGATAGTAGAGGAAGTACCATATACAAATCTCATTAACCACTGTCCAAAAGAAGGAACGCATGTTTTTGTAAACGGAAAGTATGTTCTTGAGTAAAAAGGAAGTCTCTAGCCCAACACCATTCGATACCCTACTCCGCGTATGTTTACAATTTTTAAGTTAGGGTCGTCTTCCAGTTTTTTACGCAGTTTCGAAATAAATACATCCAATGTTCTTCCCAAGTAATCGCCTTCATCGTCCCATACTATCTGCAAAATTTCTTCACGTTTTACCGTTTCGTTTACATTAGAAAAAAGCAACTCCAACAAACTGGCTTCTTTACTCGAAAGTTCTTCGCTTTTGTCTTTATACATCAATTTCATTCCGTTTTTATCAAATTGATATTCACCTATTTGAATCCAACTGGGATGAACAACAATTGCTTTTTTTCTTTTTAACCAAAATACGAAAAACCCTAAAACGATAACTCCAAAAGCGATTAAGTAACCAAACAAAAAATCGGTACTTGTTTTATTTTCTTGTGCAGTAACAGGCACAAACTTAATTCCATCATCCAACAGCGTAAAATAAACGGTATAACAATCTTTTGGTAATGGTCGCGATTTACAAGGAATGATACTGTTGTCTTGTTTACTGCTTATTTCAAAACTATGTACCACTTCGTGAGTCGAGCAGTTTTCTGTTTCAATAATAAAACTGCTGAGCATGTTTGTTTTTTCGGCAACTATGGTAGCCGCTAAAGAAAGTGCTTCTGGTTCAAACGAAAGTTCATTTTCAAATTGAATCACATACCTTCCTTCAATGTTTTTGATGGGCATTACGCGAGATGTGCTGTCGCCAATTTGGAGCAAAAATTCATCTCCTATCATTCGGACCACTACATCGATATGTTGGGCATACAAACCCTTTTCAGCCCAATTAAACGACAATAGCGTTATTGCCAAAATAAAACTTCCTAAATATGTGCCGAGCCTTTTTAATGCCATACTACAAAACTACTCGATTCTATTAAGTAAATTATTGCAATTGCATTAAATTACCGTCATTTTACATTAATTTACATTAATTAAACTAGCTAACTTTAATACCGAAGTACTTTTATCGAACAAACAAAAAACTATATATATGAACAAAACATTAGTAAGTACTTTCTTAATCATCTTATTTGGATGTACAAATGCAGAAAGTCAGCAAACAGGAGAACCCACCAACAACAAACAGGAAACCGCACACCATTATGGTGGCTGGTATTGTCCTGATAACTTGAATGGATTCCCGGCAGTAGATATAAAAAATTGGAAAAATGTGCCTGTGGTTAGTGGAAGACTCCCAACTGAAACAGAAACTAGAAATGGTACATCGTTGATTTATGTTGATGTAAAAGAACATCCAACAGCTAAAGCCATGAACATGGAGCTACCTAAATTGGCAACATTTTACAATCAATACAGTAAAAAAGACGAAGTTATCATTGTGATACAAGCAATAGAAGTAGGGAATGACTCAATTGTAGGGTTCAGGTATTTGAATGGTGGTAACGGAAGCGCACATTTTAAAGAGGTAACGTTTATAACTGAAAATGAAGTATCCAATATTTCTAATGCTCAATTTATAAGTTTTAACATCTCCATCGATGCTTCTGACGATAAAGTATGGGAAGTAATGACCGACGAAAAATTTACAACAGCATTACAGCCTATTTTCGACAAGAACAATACGTTAAGTAAGGATTGGAGAAAAACATCTAACGTTAATTATTATTACGCCAACAATAATGACATGACTGGTAAGTATGGTGAAAAGTTGTTTGGAAACTTTTACATACAAAATGATTACTTGATTAATGATGTTTCTTATGTAGAGAAATTTCTACTTTTAAGAAATGAAGAAACTAAGCAAACTGAATTAAAGATAGTTTGTGGTCCGTTTAACCAAGATTTTGAAGCACAAAAAGCAATTTTAAACCAATGGGCAGAAAAAATAAAAACCCTGAGCGAAAAATAAGCTATAACACTAAATAAAAAAGCCTCTCAATTTTTGAGAGGCTTTTTTTATAAAACTATTTTCTTTATTAAAATGGTAAATCATCTTCTTCGTCAGATGGAGCATCTTCAATAGATGGAGCAAATTGTGGTTCAGCGTTATTTCCTGCATTTGCAGTAGCACCAGAAATTCTCCAAGCATCTAAATTGTGGTACCATTTACCGTTAAATTCTCTTGATGACACATTGAAAGAAACCTCCACTTCTTGTCCTGGTCCAAAGTTTCTTAACATGTTAATTTTATCTTCGCCAAATAAGCTAAAACAAATTTCTGGGTTAAATTGATCGCCTGAATCAATTACAAATCCTTGCTTTTTCCATTCTTTACCAGCCTTACTTGTTCCTGTTTCAATGTCTAAAACTTTTGTTATTTTTCCTTTAATTGATAAACTCATAATCTCTATATTTTTTACTTTTAAACAAACTTAATAAACCTCGTTATTTAATTAACGAAATAAATATTAAAACTTATAAACAGTTTGTGGAGGTTATAGGTTAATCCCAAAAACAAAGTTGGCAAGCAAATAGAATATTGCTGTTACTATTACAACTCCCAACAAGTTAAATAAAATACCTGCTCGAACCATTTCTCGTATTGGCACCCTACCAGAACCAAAAATAATGGCTTGTGTTGGCGATGCAACAGGCATCATAAAAGCACAACTTGCAGATAAGGTTGCTGGTATCATCAATACTCTTGGGTCGACACCCAATACCACGCTTGCCTTTGCCAAAATGGGCAACACTAAATTGGTTGTAGCTGTGTTTGATGTAAATTCGGTTAACATCGTTAACACCAAACAAACTATTACTATCAATACAATTGGTGAATCAATGGTTACATGGTTAAACGCATTACCAATTACAGTTGACAGCCCTGAATTATCGAAACCACCTGCCAATGCAAAACCACCACCAAACAAGAGTAAAATTCCCCATGGCAAGGTTTTTACATGATCCCATGTCAACATCATTTCATTTTTTCGGTCTTTTGAGGGTATCATAAACAACAAAACTGCCGTACCAATTGCAACCGCTGAATCGTTAACCATTGGTAAGTTAAAAATGGTTCGCCAGCCTCTAATAGTATAATTTTCGGCAATGGTCAAATCAGAACCCGTTAACCACAACAATACGGCTATGCCAAAAACAATTCCTGCCACCCATTCGTCCTGTCGCATTTTACCCAACTGTTTCAATTCGTCTTTAATAATGCCTTTGTTTTCGAACAATTTAAATGCTGGTATTCTAAAAATCACTTTAGTCATGAGCAGCCAACCCGTAAAAATAAAAATGATGGAAATGGGCAACCCCATTAACATCCACTCGGCAAAACCTACCGCAGGTAAATCGGGGAAAAGAGAATGGTACATTTCTACAAAAACCATGTTGGGTGGCGTTCCTACCAAAGTAGCCATACCCCCAATATCTGCAGCATAAGCAATACCTAACAACAAACTCAACCCCAATTTTTTAAGCAATTTTTTATCCTTAATTGTTTCTGCTGTTTTATCAATGATAGAAATGGCTATAGGCATCATTACCATTACCGATGCGGTGTTAGATATCCACATGCTTAAAAAAGCGGTAGCAATCATAAATCCCAACACCAATCGAACTGGGTTTGTACCTATTATTTTTACCGTATTCAAAGCCAATCGCTTATGTAAATTCGACACTTGTACGGCTTGAGCAAGAATTAAACCTCCTAAAAACAAAAAGATAATGTCCTTACCATAAAACAAGGCTGTTTCTTTCGAATCGGCTATTTCAAACAAAGGAAATAAGATGAGCGGAAGCAATGAAGTTATTGGAATTGGAATAATTTCAAACACCCAAAACATTGCCATAATTACCACAATAGCAGCCATAATTGGCGCTTGTGGGTTTTCGTTAGGAACCAAAAAATAAACAACAATAGCCAATAGTATTGAAAGAACTCCCAAAATGGCTTTTTTGCTATGTTGGTGCTTAAGCATTAGTGAATTTCTTTATTGATTTGATGCTCTAACTCTTCTAAACTTAAATTGTAATAAATTTCTCCTTTTTTACTCACCGATATTTTGCCTGTTTCTTCAGAAATGATAATTGCCATGGCTTGAGTAGATTCGGTAATACCAGCTGCGGCTCGGTGTCTCAACCCAAAATGCGAAGGGAAATCTAAGTTTTCGGAAACGGGCAAAATACAACTTGCCGCTTTTATCAAATTCTCCTGTATAATAACTCCACCATCGTGCAAAGGGCTATTTTTAAAGAAGATGTTTTCCAACAAAGAGGAAGAAATTTTCGCATTGATTTTTTCTCCAGAATCAATAAATAATTTTAATTCGGTATTGAAATCAAGAACAATTAAAGCCCCAGTTTTATTTTTTGATAAGCGTTTACACGCTTCAATAATTGGCGTAATCTTTAGCTTTTCGTGTTCATTTACTTTCGTTTGAAGCAAATTAAAAAATGTTCCTTTTTTGGAGTTAAACAGCCTATTGTTTCCTATCATCAATAAAAATCGTCGTATTTCTTGCTGAAAAACAATAATCAACGCCAACATTCCTAAACTGATAAATTTGCCCAAAATTTCGGTTAACAACTGCATTTTAAATACCTCAGCAAATTTCCAAAACAAGTAAATAGCCAAAACCCCTAAAAATATTTTAATGGCAACGGTTCCCTTTACCAACTTATACAATTGATACATGATGATAGATACCAAGAGGATATCCAACGCATCGAGCCAGCGTAATTGTAAAAACAATAGCGTATCATTCAAAACCATAAATCAAATGTAGTGTTTTATAGAAATTATTGACCTATAAAGCATTACAAAAATTATTAATTCAGCATCAAATGTTGTGTATTGATAAAATTGATTCTATTTTTGTTAGGCTAACTTTAACCATTACTATGCGAAACCTATTCATTGTTGTTTTATTTCTAATTGCTACCACCTTGTTTTCTCAAGAAATTACTAGCAAAATTGCTAGTGAAAACTTTAATCAAGGCGATTTTAATTTAGCTCTAAAAAACTATTTAGAACTTGCTAAGCAAGAACCAGAAAATGTAAAATACAATTACCGTATTGGTGTTTGTTATTTAAACACCAACATTGATAAAGCCAAAGCGGTTAGTTATTTAGAAAAAGCATTAAAATCGGAAGAGGCTGACCCAAACACAGGATATTTACTGGGAAGAGCATATCACTTTGCCTATCGTTTTAACGACGCTATTAAAATGTATGAGCAATTCAAATCTGCCAATAAAGGTAATCCTGAAAACTTGTTGGATGTAGAAAAACAAATTGAATATTGTTACAATGCTATCGAATTAATGAAATTCCCGCTGGATGTTTCTTTTAAAAATTTGGGTGCCAACATCAATTCAAAATACAAAGACTATTATCCATTTGTTGCTAAAGATGAGAGTTTTTTGATATTCAACTCTAAACGAGACGACGGCAGCTCAAAACAACCAGATGGAACTTTTACCTCTGAAGTTTATTTTTCGAAAACAAAAAACGGAGAGTTGGGTAAAGTGCGTAAACTTGATCAAAACATAAATACCTTAACGGGTAATGAAGAAATTGTTGGAATGTCGCCTGATGGAGATTATTTGATTTTCTATTTTGAAAACGAAAAAAACTTTGGTGATTTATTTATTGCCGAGTTTGAAAACGAAGAAGTTAAAAACCTTCAAAAACTACCTAAAAGCATCAATTCAAAACATCACGAAATTGCAGCATCCATTTCTAAAAATGGTGATGCTATTTACTTTGCAAGCGATAGAGATGGTGGTTTTGGAGGAGTTGATTTATACATTTCGTTAAAATTACCAAACGGCGAATGGGGTCCTGCTCAAAACTTAGGTCCATCAATCAATACTCCTTTTGATGAAGATTTCCCTAACATTACCGCCGATGGAAAATCATTGTTTTTTAGTTCTAAAGGGCACACCAGTATGGGTGGTTATGACATTTTTAAAGCCTCTTGGGATAATGTAAAACGCATTTGGACTGACATTAAAAATGTTGGTTTTCCTATCAACACGCCAGAAGACAATACCAATTTTAGAGAATCAGAATCTGGTAGAACGGGTTATATTTCAGCTTTAAGAGCTGAAGGTATGGGTAATTACGATATTTATGCCGTTACGTTTAACGAAGTTGAACCTGAATACACTGTAATTAAAGGGTTTGTAACAACACAAGACACATCAAATATTATAAAAGACGTATTTATCTCGGTATTGGATTTACAAACCGACGAACTTTATGGCTCGTATTTAACCAACCCAATTAGCGGTCGTTACATCATTATTTTACCTCCTGGCAGGTATAATATTTTGGTTGAAGTTCCAGGTTATAAAATGTATAGCGAAGATGTTGAAATACTAGGCAAAAGTGATTTTAGAGGTTCGATTAAAAAAGACATTATTTTAAAACAAGATTAATCTTGTTTTAAAACCAATTGCCCTTTTATCCCTAGCCCATATTTTAAATGTTGATTCAAAAAATGAGTCGAATCAGTGGTAATTTCTGCACTGTTTATATATCCCGAATTTTCTAATTTTTTCAATTCAATTACTGGGGTGTTTTTATTTGATTGAATATAATTCATTCGCTCATCTACCGATTTGCTGTAGGTATAATGTACAGTGAAAAACACCACATTAAACCCTACAAGAAGCAATACCATCAACCCTAAAATTGGTTTAAAATTAATGTTAGATTCCTTATTTGCATTTCCAAACAAAAACATAAACCGAACAAGTGCTAAACTACCCAATAAACTTGAAGTAATCGTTGACCTATCGGGAGCCAAACCACCTAGAGCATAAATAACAATAAACTGATTAAACACAACAACAAAAGCAATAAACAACCCTGTTTTTATTAACTCTTGTTTTAAACTAAACTTAGTGCTAAAATTTGTAGTTGTAGTTGCCCCTAAAACGTAAAATGGAAAAGCAAATACAATAGCTGGCAAAATGGTTTTATATCCATCTAAAATTAAATACTTTATTGAACCATACCCAACATATAGCATTAAATCTACAAATGGTAAATTGGGAGTTAATCCGTCTCTAAAAGCAGTGCCTGGGCTAGAAATATAAATTCCAAAAGAGAAAGTTATTGTTACCAACGTTACAATAATTTTCGTCTTCTTTTTAATAAAGAAAAATGATACAAAAAGCAATAAAATAACCATTAACGCTAAAACCTCATTTGATCCTCCTATATATAGCGCACAAAAAACCATAATAAGGTAATCGAATATATGAGGAACGTTTTTTAAAAATGAATTTAAACCCCACAAAAAGAAAATACAACTCCACAAATAAGCTAAAGAAGCTGAAATCCAAAACCAAGACTGACTCGTAGTGTGTGTAAAAAAAAAGAATACACCAATAAAAATCATAGTATACGTTGCAACAGTAACTTTTGAATAATTAACATTAAGTCTAAAACGCATTTGATTTAAAACACTATAAATGCTAAAAAACAACATTAGAAAACTCAAAACACCAATAGCAAACAGAAAGTAACTATATACGTTAAACTGCATAAAAAAGAGAATCACAAAATACAGTGTCCAACGACCCGTCCATGATAAATAAAGCTTTTGATAGATATCAAAAAATGAATGGTTTTTAATTTCTCCTATACAAAAATAATCGTCAGCAGAAAATCGATTAAACCAAGCGGTAATCAACAAAAAAACCAACATCAATAGCCCTTGTAAAATAATTAGATGTGATGTTTTTATTTTCATTGAATGGAAATTGCTTGTTGTAAAAGTAAAACAAGTTATTAAACATTATTAACATGATGGCTCAAATTAATCTTTTTCAACGAATTTTGAATACCCAATTAAAAACTCATGCAGCAGTATTTAGATTTATTAAACCACGTATTAGAAAATGGTACACAAAAAGGCGACAGAACAGGCACAGGAACAATTAGCTGTTTTGGCTACCAAATGCGATTTGATTTAAGCGAAGGCTTTCCTTGTTTAACCACAAAAAAATTACACTTAAAATCTATCATTCACGAGTTGTTATGGTTTATTAGTGGCGACACCAACATCAAATACTTACAAGAGCATGGTGTAAAAATTTGGGATGGCTGGGCAAACGAAAAAGGGGAATTGGGACCTGTTTATGGTCACCAATGGAGAAATTGGAACAGCGAAGGAATTGACCAAATAACTGATTTAATCAACGAAATAAAAACCAATCCAAATAGTCGTAGGTTAATGGTTTCGGCATGGAACCCTAGTGTAATGCCAAATACAAAAGTTTCGTTTGCTGAAAACGTGGCCAACAACAAAGCTGCACTGCCTCCTTGTCATGCCTTTTTCCAGTTTTATGTTACCGATGGTAAACTGTCTTGTCAGTTATACCAACGTAGTGCCGATACTTTTTTAGGTGTTCCTTTTAACATTGCTTCCTATGCTTTGTTTACCATGATGGTGGCACAAGTTTGCGATTTAGAGGCTGGCGATTTTATCCATACTTTTGGCGATGTACATTTATACAACAACCACATTGAACAAGCTAGGTTGCAATTGACTCGTGAACCAAAAAAATTACCAATAATGAAAATGAATCCCAACGTAAAATCGATTTTTGATTTTAAGTTTGAAGATTTTGAATTGGTAAACTACGACCCACACCCACACATTAAAGCAGAGGTTTCTTTATAACATGCAAGAACTTAACTTACCGTTTTACAACATTACCTTAAAAGAAGAAAACGGCAAGCAGTTTATTTACGACGATATTCGTAAAAAATATTTAAGCCTTACACCAGAAGAATGGGTTCGACAAAACTTTATAAAGTATTTAATTAGTGAAAAAAACGTGCCTGCTTCATTGATTGTTATTGAAAAAGGATTAAAATTAAACGAGCTAAGCAAACGTGCCGACATCTTGATTTATAAAGATTCTTCGCCTATTTTGTTGGTTGAATGTAAAGCCCCTAAAGTAAAAATTACTCAAGATACCTTCGACCAAATTTCTCGTTACAACCTCACTTTTAAAGTCCCTTATTTGATTGTAACCAATGGCTTGAACCACTATTGTTGTAAAATAGACTTTGATAAAAATAGCTACACTTTTTTGGAAGAAATTCCTGATTTTAGTGCAATTTAAGCATCACTTCACCACAAACGAAACACTTCCGTTTCGTTTTTTAAAAAACTCATCAAAATTTTCTGGTTTAATAATTTGTGATTCTCCGTTTGTTGTAATGGTCATTTCAACCAAGTTAAAACTGCGTCCGTTGATAAAATACTGATTGTAAGAAGTATATGTGTTGTTGTATAATTTTCCGAAAATGAGGAGTGCTTTTGGTTGTAATTGTACATGCACAACCTGAAAACTAGTATCTAAATCATTAATTGGTAGTTTATTGTTCCAATCTATTTGACCTTTTTTTCTCAGTGCATAAGCCTCTGGGTTATTATCAAAAATGGCAAAGGTTTTTTCGGGAGGAACAAGTGTGTAGGTAATTTCAATGGGTTGATCGGTTTCATTCACCACCATAAAACGTTCTACCCAAGAACAACCACAAAGTATGAGGAGCAAAAACGAAAAACAGCATATTTTTAGTAGCTTCATTTCAATAATTTTAGTTTAAATTTAAAAAAATAAACGGATAACCCTCGTCAATTTTCTTTAATTTTATAAATTCGCAACCCTTTATGAAGTTAGACCATTACATAAGTAAACTATTATTTCGCTACGATTGTGTTATCGTTCCGAACCTTGGGGGTTTTGTTGCCAACTACAAACCTGCGAACATACACCCTATTAAAAACACGTTTTATCCGCCTTCAAAAGGAATTTCGTTTAATAAAAACTTGATTCATAACGATGGTTTGTTGGCAAATGCGATAAGTCAAGAAAACGGTATTAGCTACGAAAAAGCGTTAAGTATTATTGAGCAAGGGGTTGCTAAAATTCAGCAAGATTTAAAACACCGTCAAAAAATTGCTTTCGAGAATATTGGCATATTGTTTTACGATAACGACAACCGTTTGCAGTTTGAACCATCGGCACAAGTGAATTACTTGTTAGAATCGTATGGGTTGAGTTCTTTCCAACAATTTCCGGTAAAACGCAAAACGCTTGAAGATAAAATTAAGGAAACGCCTATTTTACCTATTAACCAATCATCTGGAAATAAAAAATGGTTAAAAGCTGCGGCTGTTCTTATTCCACTAACTGCCTTGGCTATTTGGTTACCAACTAAATACGATTTAACATCGGAACTGAATTATGCTAATTTAAACCCTTTTAAAGCTGCTGCTTTACCGGTTTATACCGAACGAAGTGCTTTACCAGTTTTTGAAAAAGTTGAATTACCAAAAGTTGACGAAACCAACCATACCGTAACGTTTATTAAAAACGAAACACCTATTGTAATTGCTAAAACAGTTGAAGAGCCTGTTGTTAAGGTAGATTCAACTTATGTAAAAACAAAAGTTCAATCGCTTCGTTTTCATGTAATTGGTGGTTGTTTTGCTGAAAAAGAAAATGCTGAAAACTTTGTTCAAGAGCTTGTTGCTGCTGGATACAATGCCTCAATAATTGGTAAACGTAAAGGCTTATTTGCTGTCAGTTACAGTAGTTTTGCATCAAGAAAAGAAGCCGTTGAAGGTTTGGCGTTAGCAAAAAATCACAACAGCAAAGCTTGGATTTTAAATCAATAATTTTTCTATTTTACCTCTAACAAATACGATTGGTTAATCCAATGTGTAGTGTCTGCTTGTATATCTACCACAAACAAACTTTTTGGCGAATTTACAAGCAAAGGCAAATTTGCTGTCGATTGGGTTTGTTGTATCAATTCAGCTCTTTCAGTTAGTTGTTTATCGTAGCTTTTTACACTTCCCGAAAGGATATCGGAAATAACCATTCCGCCATTGCCAGCCAACAGAAAAACCAAGCAAAAAAAGGCAATTCTTTTAGTCGGATTAAACGAAAGGTGCTTGGTAAAATAAGCTCCTTGATTAATTGCTAACACCAATAAAAATAACACAAAAAATACGCTTGCTAGGTTTAATGTTCGGTGTTGCCCCAAAATACCTGTTGCCCAATAAGCAGGGAAAATGCACAAAAACAAGATTCCTAAAAAGATGATTGAAGCTATTTTCCAATCCAATTTTTTGAGAATTGGTGTTGCTTTTTGGTGAAGTTCAGCCACAATAAAAACAAACAAAATACCTGATAAGGCAACCACCCATTTTAAGGTAAAACGCCCCATTTGCATAACAGTGTATAACAGTGAATGACTGAAATTTTTTGTGTTTGAATAGTTTTCCATTCGATAATCGTTACCTGGAGCAAATGCAACTACTGAGATACCAATTAAAGCAATAATGAACTGAACTAAAAAGAAAATTTTATCCTCTTTGGTTTTAAAATAGCTGTAATAAAATAATAATGCGGCAACAAACCCCATTATCAATGCAATGGATTCTTTTATTCCAATAATAAACACCAACATCAATATCAAAATGAGTTGATGAACAAGTTTGTTTAAAATAAATTTTCGCTGAAAATATTGAACTAAAAACCCTAAATATAACATTACTAAGGTCAAGCTAAATTGATAATACGCCACACTAGTTTGCCAGTAAAAAGCTTCAGATAATTGAGTGGTTGAACTTAACACTGTGAGTAAAAAAAGGAGACTAACAATGGTTTTATCAATAAGTTTTAAGGTTGGAAAAACAACATTGATAACAAAAAAAATACTTAGTGAAAAAAGTAAAAAAGCACCCAACAAAAACATGCGATAATACAGTAAATCGGATAATGAAAAAGGAAATAAAAGCATGATTAAATTGCCTGTGTATAGTCCGTTAGATTTGAAGTAAAGATTTACCAACACTTCCCACAATGGTGCTTGTTGCGATTGATAGGCAAAACCTAAGTCATCGGCAATGGGGTGTACAAAACCAAATAAATACAGAAAAGGAACCAACAAAACCAGCAATACAGCTAAAACAATCTGTTTTTGGTTGTCGGTTAATTTCATTGTTTACTAAAAAATGCGTGTTCAATTTTATCGGCTAAAACCGACGAAAGTTTAATATACGATTCCACTGTCCAACCAGCCACATGAGGACTTAAAACAACCTTGTTTGATTGGGTTAAATACACAAAATCTTCAGGTAGTTTGTCTTTGCTAATGGTTTCGAACGATTTGGTTTCGTACTCCAACACATCCAAACATGCTCCTAAAATTTTACCCGATTTTAATCCTTGAACTAAATCAGCAATTTTAACATGGTTTCCACGAGCAGTGTTAATCAAATAAAATGGTTTTTTAACCGATGTTATAAAGTTGCTATCAACGTAATATTGGGTTTCTTCGGTTAAAGGTAAATGGATGCTGATAATGTCAGATTCGGCTTTTAATTCTTCTAAAGAAACTTCTTGAACACAACATCCAACTTCAGACTTCCAACTTCCAACTTCTAACCCAAAACCCTTTTTATATTTATCATAAGCCAACACCTTACACCCAAAACCACTCAATTTTTTAGCTAACGATGAACCCATATAGCCATAGCCAATAATTCCAACCGTTTTACCCATTAATTCCAATCCTCTGTTTCCTTCTCTATCCCAAATGCCTTTTCTAACCTCGTTATCCCCTTTTTTTAGCTGATTAAACAACATTAATAAAGTTCCAATGGTATGCTCACCAACCGCATCCATATTTCCTTCTGGTGAATGGATAACTTTTACTCCTTTTTGTTTGGCGTATTCCACATCAATGTTTTCCAAACCTGCACCAGACCGTGCAATAAATTTAAGGTTGGTTGCAGCATCTAAAAAAGTTTTGTCCAACGTAAATCGACTACGAATTACAACGCCTTGATAGTCGCTAATGTTGGCTTCTATCTCGCTTTTTGACGAACTATAATCATGCTCGCAAACCACTCCTAATTTTAAAAGACGTTCTTCTAAAATAGGATGTACCGAATCGATAAACAATACTTTTGATATCACGTTAAATAGTTTTATTAGCAAATGTAGTGATTAAACTTTTTTAGTGAAGTATTTCAAAATCATCACCATCCAAGCCAACAGGAAATTTTTCTCTAAAGTCTTCTAATTCTTGGCGGTTTAATGTTGTGGTTTCGATAGTGTTTTGATATGCTGGTATGGTACTAATCACATTTCCTTTTGGGTCGATAACGGCAGAATTTCCAGAGTAAATTATACCTGATTCTTCTTCCTTTTGTGGATTAACTACTCCTCCCTTCCTATGGGGAAAGGTTGGGGATGGGCTTTTTCCTACTCGATTTACACCAACTACATAAACTTGATTTTCGATAGCTCTTGCTTCCAATAATTTGCTCCAAGGTTCTTTTCTTGCTTCTGGCCAATTGGCAATGTATATTAGGCAGTCGTAAGCGGGTTGTGAGTGATGGGTGGAGGGAGTTGAGGAGTGGGTTGTGGGTGTCGGGTGGTGAGTGATGGACTTATTCCTACTCCAAACTGGGAAACGTAAATCGTAACAAATCAAAGGGCAAATTTTCCAACCTTTTAACTCCACAATTAAACGAGTTTTTCCTGCCGAAAAATGCTCGTGTTCATTTGCCATTCTAAACAAATGCCTTTTATCGTAATGGTAAATTTTTCCGTCGGGTTGTGCCCAAATTAAACGATTAAAATAAGCCTGATTTTCTACAATAATCAAACTTCCTACAACAACTGCATTTTTGCTTTTAGCTTGTTGTTTCATCCATAAAATGGATTTACCATTCATGGTTTCGGCTTGGCTTGTCGAATTCATGGTAAATCCAGTAGTAAACATTTCGGGTAAAATTATAAGGTTTGTTTCTTCCTTTATAGATGCTATTTTTTCGGTAAACATGGCTAAATTTTTATCCACGTTTTCCCAATGTATTTCCGATTGTATGATTGTTATTTTAAGATTCATAAATAAGTAGTTAGGCTGAGTCGTTTGCTTTTAGTGGGTTGTGTTACTCCCTCCCTTCGGGAGGGTTGGGGTGGGCATTATTCTTCTACATAAAATAAATCATCAAAAGGAGAATTGATTGGTGCTCCTAAATTAATTGGTGCTGACCAAGAATTGCTTTTTTCGTCCCAAGTACTTTTAAACACATCATAACCTCCCATACTTCCGTGAGCTGTTGAGCAGAAATAAAGTGTTGTTTCGTCTTTCGATAAAAAAGGAAAGTCTTCATCACCAGCACTATTTATCACATTACCTACATTTATCGGCTCCGACCATGTATTGTTCGGTAATTTTTTCATAAAAAATAGGTCTTTTCCATTTTCGCCATTTTCGCCATAACTCGAATAATAAATAAGCGTTTTGCTGTTGTTCAAATACATGGTTGGTCTAAATCCCTCTTTCTTGTCTTTTGCAGTTGTCATATCGTCTGGGGCAAGTAAAAATTTAGCATCAATATCTAACGAACCATAAATGGTGTGGAAATTTGTTTGTTTAAATTCTTTTTTTGCCAACACTTCAATGGGTTTAGGGCTATTTACAATCTTTTTACCAAACAAGCTCAAGTTAATTTCATCATTAATGGCGTGTTTTTCAATCTCTTTTTCGTTGGCTAAGGTTTTATATTTTTCATAGGCTTTAACTGCTCGTTCAAAACGATACGAATAATGGTTGGTTTTACCTAACATGTAATACACATCGTATGGAGTTGTTTTGTTTAACGCCGCTTTTTCTAAACTTTCAATGGTTTTTTCGTAATCGCGAGAAACATTAAACAAACTTTTTCCATACATGTAATGCTGCTTATCGGTTAAATCTAATAATGGAGCAATTTTAGCATATTGTTCGGCACATTTTATATATTGTTTGTTGATGAAAAATTGCTCTGCAGCATCCAATATTTTTTGTTGGTCGCTCGATGGTTTCCTAAATTTTTCTGCAATGTTTTGTTTAGGAGCAGTTGTTTCTTTTACCGCATTTTTTTCAAAATCTTTCTTGGTAAATTTATACTCAGGTGCTTTTTCTGCTTCTTCTTTGGTAAAATAATTATCGATGTTTAAAATCTCAAACGAACCTTCTTTTTTCAGTTTAATGCTTTGGCGTAATGGAAAATCTTCGGTTTGAAACGGAATGGTAACATAAGCAACATGCTCATTGTAGCCATCAGCAACAATGCTAAATTCATATTTTACACCTGGCATTAATGCTAATAAAAAATTTCCTGTATTGGCATTAGAGTTATAAATACCAACCACTTCTTGATTGTTGGTGTTGTAAACCGCAATAGATGCCGAAAAATTTGGAATGGAATCGTTTGTCATAAAATGACCTTTGATGATGGTAAGTGGTTTTGGTGGTTTTGGCATGTTTATTTTATACAAACTATACCCGCCAGTTGAACTTCGTCGGTTTGAGACAAAGTAAGCTTCTTCATCATTCAAACTTGGCATAAACATAAAATCGTCGTACGGCGAATTGATTGGATAACCCATGTTTTTAACCTCACCCCAAGGGTCGTTTACCGTTTTTCTGGTTGCTGTAAAAATATCATATCCACCCATGCTGTTGTGCCCAGTTGAGGCAAAATAAAGTGTTTTTCCGTCTAAGGTTACATAGGCATAATCTTCGTCATAAGGGGTGTTTACTTTTGTTCCTAACGAATTCGGAATACCATATTTATCACCACCAACCAACACGTTTACAAACAAATCTTTGCCAGATTTTTCGTCCAACCCATAACTGGTTTGAATCATTTCGTTCTGTTCGGTTTTAAACATCCACATTTTTTCCTTTTTCTTGCTATCAATTGGTGAAATAAAAAAAGATGTTTTCTCTAAAAATTTACCACTTGTTAATTCGGTTGGTAGTTCTTTATGTAGTTTTTGAACATCAATAAACGATTTGTTTTTGATGTACATGTCGTACTGATCTAAAATCAACAATTTACCGTTTGAGCAATATTCAATGTATCGGTCAATGTTTAAACTGGTTATTTCTGTTGGCTTTGCTTTGGCTTTATATTCCAAAAATGCTTGTTCGGCTTTAGCAAAATCTGACCACGAGTGGTAAGTCATTCCTAAATAATAAAACACATCGTATGGCACGTTTGGATCTTTTTCGGCTTTTAACAAATAAAACAACGCTTTTAGTTTGTTCTCTTCCAAATGATAAACACAAACTCCTTTTTTGTAGTTGTTCAATGGGTCTGATGGGTCGAGTGTAAGTAGTTCAGAATAATAAGCGGAAGCTGTTTTGTAGTCTTTTTTTAAAAATGCTTTTTCAGCATATTCTGGTTTTTTGTTTTCGTGTTCAGCCTGTTTTTTTAACAACTCATCAATGTTTCCAAATTCGGTTTCAGTTAATTGCCTACGCTCAACATCAATTTCTAATGCGTTTGTTTCGTACAACTCCACCTTGTGCGTGCTCTCATTGTTTTCATCATAAACCGTTAACAAAAACAATGTAGGTTCTTTTTCTTCTACAAACCATGTGTTTAACGCTGCATTAACTCGGTTAGAATCGATTGTTACTGTTATTTGTTGTTTAGAAATTTCGTCGTGTACATTGGTGCTTGCATAGCCTGGTATTTCCACTACTTTTCTAATAGGGGCATAACCATAGGTGTTGATTACAAACTCGTATTTCAAATTGGGCATTAAAATCACTAAATAATTTCCCGTTTTAGCATTGGTATTGTAAACCCCAACCAGTTCATCGTTAGAAATATTGTACACCGAAATCTCTGCTTTTCGCATGTGTGGATAACCAGCTATTTCAAAATTTCCACGAATAACCGTCGAAGAAATTCCGCTTTGATTGGTGCGGGCTTTATACATGGTGTAACTTCCTGGTTCAGTTGAATTACGATTGGAAACAAAATAATAAGCTCCTTTTTTTGTGGTGTCTTGTTTTGTTAATTCAATTGAAAATGCTGTGTTAAGTTGACAACAAATCATTAAAAACAATCCGAAAAATCGAAGAAATGCGTTCATTTTCAAAATTTTAAAGTTTGAAAGTAATAAAAATGAACAGGAAACAGGAATTTATTTAGGAAGAGTTTTAAACAACCTTGTTTAATATCTCGGCAGCTCGTTCTAAAGTCTCTTCTTGTTTAGCAAAACAAAAACGAAGTATTTTCTCGTCGACATTTTTTTGATAAAACACCGAAACTGGTATTGATGCTAGCTTGTATTCTTTAGTTAATCGAACAGCAAAATCAGTGTCTTTTTCATCACTAATGTTTTTGTAACTCAGCAATTGAAAATAAGTTCCTTTTGAAGATAAAATCTCAAATTTTGAATCTTTAATTCGCTCTACAAAAAAATCTCTTTTTTGCTGATAAAAATTACTCAACCCTAAATAGGTGTTTTCGTTTTTAAGGTATTCTGCCAACGCATGCTGAACAGGTGTGTTTACCGAAAAAACAATAAACTGATGGGCTTTTCTAAACTCTTTCATTAAATTGCTTGGAGCCATACAATAGCCTATTTTCCATCCCGTATTGTGAAACGTTTTTCCAAATGAAGCAACAATAAAACTACGCTCTGCAAGTTTTGGAAATTTACATGCGCTTTGGTGTTTTTCATTGTCGTAAATAATGTGTTCGTAAACCTCATCACTCAAAATAAGGATGTCAGTATCTGCAACAATTTTCTCCAAGGCCAACATGTCCTTTTTACACAAAATTTTACCAGTAGGATTGTGCGGGGTATTAATGATAATCATTTTGGTTCGTTGGGTAATCAACTTTTTAACCTGATCCCAATCAATCGTATAATCTGGAGCTAACAACTGAACAAATACTGATTTACCTCCGTTTAATTCAATTGCTGGTTCATAACAATCATAAGCAGGTGTAAAAATGATTACCTCATCACCTTCGGTTATTGTTGCTGCAATAGCGGTATATATGGCTTGAGTTCCTCCTGCAGTGATGGTTATTTCTGTGTCAGGATTATAATTAACTCCGTAAAGATTTGTGGTTTTTTGAGCAATTTGTTCACGTAAAGCCATTAAACCAGCCATAGGAGCATATTGGTTTAATCCTTTTTTCATTGCATTCGAAACCAAATCAATCAATTTGTCGTCCCCTTTAAAATCAGGGAAACCTTGAGACAAATTGATAGCGTTTTGCTCGTTTGCCAACTGGCTCATCACCGTAAATATGGTAGTGCCAACCTGTGGAAGCTTTGATTTTATTAGATTAGGATATTCTTTCATGCTAATTTTAAAGGTCGACAAATTTAAGTAAACCTACCTAAAAACACCCAAATAATTTTTAAATTAGACCAACCAATTGATAATATGCGATACACCCTAGAATAAGCCTGACGAAGCTTCATTCTCATATCCTTCATCTATCAAAAGATGTTGAGATTCAGCTGCTTGAACTGCTAATTCATCACAACGCTCGTTATACAAATTACCTGCATGACCTTTAACCCAATTAAATTTGACTTGATGTTTGGGGTAAATTTTTAAAAATCGTTGCCAAAGATCGATGTTTTTTTTTCCTTTAAATCCCTTTTTTTGCCAACCAAACACCCAGCCTTTTTCTACCGAATCAACTACATATTTGGAGTCAGAAAAAATTTCTACTTGAGCATTTTCTTTAATAATTGTTTCTAAAGCAACAATTACACTCAACAATTCCATACGGTTGTTGGTGGTGTTTCTAAAGCCTTCCGAGAGTTCTTTTTTGTGGTTGCCGCTCATCATTACTACACCATAACCACCTTTTCCAGGATTGCCTTTTGCAGCACCATCAGTATATATGGTAATTTTTGCCATTAAAATCCTGCGTTGGTTTTAAACAGTTTTACAGCAATAGCTAAAAGTATTACACCAAAAACTTTACGTAAAACAGCTATTCCTCCTTTACCTAAAATACGCTCAATAAATGCCGATGATTTTAATACAAAATAAACCAAAATAACATTTACAATAATAGCAATAACAATGTTTTGAACAGCATATTCGGCGCGTAACGAAAGTAATGAAGTCATGGTTCCAGCACCAGCAATTAATGGGAAAGCTATAGGAACAATTGACGCTGTTTTTATAGAGTTTTCGTCTTCTTTATACAAACGAATTCCTAATATCATTTCTAAAGCCAAAAAGAAAATAATAAACGAACCTGCAATGGCAAATGAGTTGACATCAATTCCGATTAAACTTAGAATAGATTCACCAACAAACAAAAACAAAATCATGATAACCAACGATACTAAACTTGCTTTTTCGGACTGAATATGTCCTGTTTTTTGGCGTAAATCTATGATAACTGGTACAGAACCAATAATATCAATAACAGCAAACAAAACCATGGTTGCAGTGGCTATTTCTTTAAAGTTAAAATAATTCATTTTTTATTTTTTTTGAAAATGTTAATCAACGTTTTACCTATTTCATCTAATTTTTCCATTGGCTCAATTGGAGAGGTATCTTTTAGATTAAGTGTTGATAAATCGTTCACTCCCATTTGCTTAGGATAAATAATAATAAAACTGTTTGTTTTAAAATAAGTATTAACAAAGGAAGGAATTTTAGGCATAATGTTGTGATATGACAAGTATTCCTTTCTGCTTAAAATGATTATTAAATTATCATCTTCTTTAATTTTTTCGGTAAGAATAAGAAAATTATTCCAATCATTAAAATGAACAAATTCAGCCTCTATCGGGTTTTTTTCGTGTATTGCTTTCAGCTCGTTTAATGTTTCTTCTACTGCATAAAAAACCATTTTAGCATTGGTGTTTTTGGCAATATTCCATGCTTTGTTTACCCAAGCAGAAAACCCAATTTCTATTTCTGCTTTTTCTGGTACAACAACCAAATGTCGTTTAATGGTTTCTAATGGTTGATTGGCTTTATATATTAGTGTTGTAGTGTTGCATTTGGTTAAAATACCTTCAGTAAAATGACCCAAAAAAGAATCAGAAATGTTGGTGTTGTTATGAACACCAAGCACTAAATCGGTAATTTTATTTTCCATCACCACACTCGAAATTCCGTTTACAATATTTAAATCGTAGCGTATCAATTCGTGGATAGAATTATCTGTGGCAGAAACAGCTAAATGAGCCCTCTCCATCAATTTTATACCTTTCTTTTCAGCATCACTATCACTAAAATTATTATCAATAATGTTTAAAGCATAAAGGCCTTTTTTATTCTTTTTGGATTTAATTGTTACACTTAAATTAATTAGTTCATCCGTAGTATTTATGTTGCTTAATGGTATTAATATTCTTTCGACAGTTTTGATTACCTCTGTTTGCCCTTCATTAGTGTCTAATAAAGCAATGTTTTTTGCTCCCTTTTGTGCTATAAATGCTGCAATTGTGCATGTTGCTAAAATCAACAGAATAGTTCCATTTAAGATGTTTTCATCGAAAAGTCTTACTGGTTCAACTACTTGGTTTAAAAGAGCTGCTTTAGCAATTTCTGCTTTGTTTAAAATTATGTTGTACCCCACTAAAACCACAGCTAGAGTTGCTGCTACGTGAGCATTACTTAATCCAAAAATTAATCTTCTTTCGTCAGCCGAAAATTTATACGTTTTTTGAGTTAACCAAGCAGCTAAAAACTTAGATGTTGTAGCAACTACAATCATCGTTATGGCAACTCTTATTGTATCAAAATCTTTAAAAAAGACACGATAATCAATGAGCATTCCTACTCCTATTAAAAAAAATGGAATAAAAAGTGCATTACCTATAAATGCTACTCTATTCATTAAGGGTGATGTGTGAGGAATTACCCTATTCAACGCCAACCCAACAAGAAACGCTCCGATAATAGCTTCTATTCCTGCAAATTCGGCTAAAAATGCACCAAGAAAAAGCATAGCTAATACAAAAATATATTGCGAAATATTATCATGGAATCGTTTAAAAAACCAACGCCCAATAATTGGGAAAAGAAACAAAACAATTATTCCGAAAATAAGAACTGAAACAGATAAGCTTAACCAGAAGCCTTTGGTAACTTCGCCTGAAGAAACACTAGCAACTCCAGCTAAAACCAGTAAAGCTAAAATATCGGTAATGATTGTTCCTCCAATGGTAATATTTACAGCTCTATTCTTTGCAACACCTAACTTGCTAATCATAGGATATGCAATAAGCGTGTGTGAAGAAAACATTGCTGCTAATAAAATGGAGGTTATTGTGGAATATTGTAAAAAATAGTGTCCTACTAAAAACCCCAACGTAAAAGGAATTGTGAATGTATAAATACCAAAAACTAAGCTTTTTGTACGATTTTTCTTAAAATCCAAAAGATCCATTTCTAGTCCTGCCAAAAACATGATGTACAGCAATCCCACAGTTCCAAACAAAACAATACTGCTGTCTCTGAGCATTAAATTTAGCCCGTTAGGACCAATAACTGCTCCTGCAATAATAAGCCCGATTAAGTGCGGAATTTTAAGCTTATTTAAAATTAATGGAGCAAAGAGGATGATAAACAATAACAACGAAAACAATAATACCGGATTGGTTAACGGCAATTTTGTCTCAAAAATATTTATTAGTATCATATACCGTTCATCTTTCAGTTTATTGAACTACTGAAAACCATGCACAAAACTAATCAAATAAACTACTCAACCATTAATGCCTCAAACAAAGCTTAATAATTAATTACCCTTACTTTTTCATCGTTTAATCGAACTCTCAACCAAGTTTGTAATGCATTTTTCTTTTCACGACGTTGTTCGTCGCTAAGTTGATTGTTCCAACGAATTAAAAAAGTGGCAATGGTATCTTGCTTTTCGCTAAAATCGGTAGCAATGGTTTTTCCAAACTCCATTTGTACTACATCTTGGTACTGTAATTTTATCTCTTTTTTTAGGTTGTTATAAGGAACATCGTTGTGCGATAATAAATTAACTTGAGATTCTAACAACCTTATTTTCTCATCTTTATCTTTTATCGCTTCTTCGTTTTTACGATAAATATCTTCTAAAATTCCAGAACGAACCTCTTTACTCAATTTGTTGGCTAATTCATTCGAATTGTCTTTTGCTTGATGAATTTTAAGTTTTACGCCTTGTAAATCATATTCAGGCATTTTTTTTAATAAACGTCGTTCGGTAGCCGCATCAATATTGTTTCCAATAATATACACTTCTATCGATGATTTGTCGCCTTCTTCAGTTTTGTAGTTTATTTTTTTGCTGATAATTTCACTTCCTTCAATGTCAAAGTTTTGAGCTATAAAGTTTTCCACATCCTTTTTAAAAATACTTTCTTGAATAGACCCCCAAAAAGTAAAACCACTTGGAATAAGGACTACTGCCGAAAAAATTAAAATGTAATTGGTTACTTTTTTTTGGCGAGCATCATCAATATATGTGGTAAGTGGAAACCTCAAATATTTTACTACCAACCATGTAGCTAAAATTATGAATACCGAATTGATTAAAAACAGATAAAATGCGCCGAAAAAGAACTGCCAATTTGCATTAGCCAAACCATAACCAGCAGTACAAAGTGGTGGCATTAAGGCTGTAGCAATAGCAACACCATATAGCGTGCTTGCAATAGTTCCTTTTTTAGTTTTTGCTACAATTAACGCTATTCCACTAAAAAAAGCGATTAACACATCCAGCAGTGTTGGACGAGTACGTGCAATTAATTCTGACTGTACCTCACCAAATGGAGTTAATAAAAAATAAATGGTTGAAACCAACACACTAATTAACACCGCTGTGCCTAAACTTTTTAACGAACGACTCAGCATGGTTACATTGTTTACACCAACCGCCAAACCTATACCTACAATTGGACCCATTAATGGAGAAATTAACATGGCTCCGATAATTACTGCTGTAGAGTTTACATTTAAACCAATAGATGCAATTGCAATGGATGCTCCTAAAATCCAAATGTTAACTCCTTTAAAATCAATGTCGTTTTTAATGGCTTGAACAGAACCTTCCACATCAACACCATCTCTAATGTTAATGATTTCTTGCAAATAAACCACCAACGATTTAAACGACTCCTTTAAATTAAATTTAAGTTGTTCGTCGGGTTGATTGTCTTGTAACGGATTGTTGTTTTCGTTTTCCATAAATTCGTGCAATAAGAGTTCGACTAAATTACTATTTCTGCTATGAAATTCATTTTGTATTAATTATTTTTACACTTGTTATTTTAACCCAATAAATTACAAATAGATGACAGATAAGACCGCGATATTAGAGGCAAAAATAAAAGAAGCAAAAATTGCTGGAGGTGTTGATAGAATTGCTTCACAACATAAAAAAGGAAAATTAACAGCCAGAGAACGTATTCATTTTTTGTTAGACGATGGTTCGTTCGAAGAAATTGGTATGTTGGTAACACATCGTTCAACCAATTTTGGGTTGGACAAAACGGTTTTCTTGGGCGATGGAGTTGTAACTGGTTACGGAACCGTAAATGGTCGTTTGGTTTATGTTTTTTCTCAAGATTTCACCGTAATGGGAGGTTCGCTTGCCGAAGCTCATGCTGAAAAAATTTGTAAAGTGATGGATTTGGCAATGCAAAACGGTGCTCCAGTTATTGGTTTAAACGATTCGGGTGGTGCTCGTATTCAAGAAGGTGTAGTAAGTTTAGGTGGTTATGCCGATATTTTTTATAGAAACACGTTGGCTAGCGGTGTAATTCCACAGCTATCAGCCATTATGGGGCCATGTGCAGGTGGTGCTGTTTATTCTCCTGCTTTAACCGATTTTATTATGATGGTTGAAAACACCTCGTACATGTTTGTTACAGGACCCAATGTGGTTAAAACAGTTACACATGAAGAAGTTAGCTCAGAAGATTTAGGTGGAGCTTCGGCACATTCTACTAAATCGGGGGTAACACATTTAACGTATGCGAATGAATTGGAGTGTATTTCAGGAATAAAAACCCTATTGAGTTTTATGCCTCAAAACTGTGAGGAAGATGCTCCAAGTATTCCTTACGAAAAGGGTAACGAATTACGACCAGCACTAAACACTATTATACCAGAAAATGCGAATCAACCTTACGATATTAAAGAGGTTATAGCAGGAACAGTTGACGAAAATTCGTTTTACGAAATACACAAAGATTTTGCTGAAAACATTGTGGTAGGTTTTGCTCGTTTAGCAGGAAAATCTATTGGAATTGTTGCCAACCAACCAGCATTTTTAGCGGGAGTTTTAGATATTAAATCGTCTCAAAAAGGAGCTCGTTTTGTTCGTTTTTGCGATTCATTTAATATTCCTTTATTAGTGTTTGAAGATGTTCCAGGGTTTTTACCAGGTACTGACCAAGAATGGAATGCTATTATTACCAACGGTGCAAAACTATTGTATGCGTTCTGCGAGGCTACCGTTCCTAGAATTACTGTAATTACCCGTAAAGCTTACGGTGGTGCCTACGATGTAATGAACTCGAAACACATTGGTGCTGATATGAATTACGCTTGGCCATCGGCTGAAATTGCTGTAATGGGAGCTAAAGGTGCTGCTGAAATCATTTTCAAAAAAGAAATATCAGAAGCTGCTGATTCGGAAGCAAAATGGAAAGAAAAAGAAGCCGAATATGCTGAAATGTTTGCTAATCCATATAACGCTGCTGCTCGTGGTTATATTGATGAAGTAATTAAACCCGAACAAACCAGAGAAAAACTGATTAAAGCATTTAAAATGCTAGAAAATAAAGTAGCTGTTTTACCAAAAAAGAAACACGGAAATATTCCGTTGTAAATGCCTCCCCATCCCCTCCGAAGGAGGGGCTAGACTAGCTCATTGTCATCCTGAGCTTGTCGAAGGATGGTGAGAAAAAAAGTGAAACAAATAATACCCAATACTATGAAATGAGCATAACGAAATTTCGATACAAACACAAATGATGATAAGCGAATTCCATATAACCTATTAAAAAACAAATAAATATCAACATATGAAAAACATACTCGTAACCATCGATTTTGAAGAAAAAGGGCAACTGTTAATTAACAAAGCTGCAGAAATAGCAGAAAAGTTTAAAGCAAAATTATGGATGGTGCATGTTGCAGCTCCAAACCCTGATTTTATTGGTTATGAAGTTGGTCCGCAGTATATTAGAGATGTGTTGGCAAAAGATTTACGTAACGAACACAAGTTGTTGCAAGGGTTTACTGCACAATTAAAAGAAAAAAACATCAATGCCGAAGGCTTGTTAGTTCAAGGAACAACCATTGAAACCATTGTAGAATTAACCGATAAATTGGCTATTGATTTAATTGTAATTGGAAAACACAAACATGGTTTTTTCCATAAAACCTTTATGGTAAGCACCGATGAATCGTTGTTAGAAAAAGCAAACATTCCTGTTTTGGTTGTGCCTATCAAATGAGATTAGCTTTAATCATATTACTGTTAGCAAGTGTTTTTGCTTGTAAAAACACACCTGAAACCCAAACAGAAATACAACCTGAAACCAACGACATGAATAAACCAGTTTTTGACTCGGTAAAAGCCGCCAATTATGGTGCTGATGAATACGGTATGAAACAGTATGTGATGGCTTTTTTACGAAAAGGACCAAACCGTTCTACCGACAAAGCTGTAGCTGATAGTTTACAAAAGGCACACATGGATAACATTACTAGAATGGCTGACGAAGGTAAATTGGTGGTTGCAGGACCATTTTTAAACGATGGCGATTTACGTGGAATTTACATTTTTAATGTGACTACCATTGAAGAAGCTAAACAACTTACCGAAACCGACCCAGCCATTATTGCGGGTAGTTTAACCATGGAATTGATACCTTGGTACAGTTCTGCTGCTTTAATAGAGATTAACGAGTTACACAAAACCTTGGCTAAAAAATCTTTTTGATTAAACAGTATTAATAACTAAATTTGGTATAATCGCATTAAGGGTTATAAGAATGACTATTGAGCTATAATCAAACAAAAGCATGAAAAATAAATTCATAAATAATATATCAGCTGAAATTTCAGTTGTTGAGGAATCTCAAATAAACATTTATGGAGAAGTTGAATTAGATTTACTAGAAAAAAGTGTTTGGGATAAATCTATAAAAGTTGAAGAGAACGGTTATTATTGGAAAAAAGACCCTGTTTTTACTAAAGGTGGAGAAATTACAAAAGATAGACCTATAATTGTTGAATTGTTTTGTGGTTGTGGTGGAACTTCAATGGGTTTTGAAATGGCTGGTTTTGAAGTTGTGTTGGGTTGTGATATACATGCCCCATCAATTCAAACATTCAAAGCAAACCACCCCAATTGTTCAACAATTTTAGGCGATGTTAAAAAAGTAGACCCATACACAATTAAGGAGCTGCTTAATGGCAGACCTTTAGATGTAATAATTGCAGGCGTACCTTGTCAAGGTTTTTCATTAAACAACAGAAAGCGACATCAAGAAGACGACAGAAATTTAATGTATAAAGAATTTGTTCGTTTTATTGAGGTACTTCAACCAAAAGTTGTCGTATTAGAAAATGTTTCAGGAATGAAAAGCACAGGTAATTTCGTAGAAGAAATCGAAAAAGACCTTTCAAGAGCAGGAAAAATGACTGTAAAAAGCAAATTACTTTATGCTCCAGATTATGGTGTTCCTCAAAAAAGAAGCAGATTAATTTTTGTTGGAATAAAAGATGAAGAATTTGACTTTAAATTAATTCAAAAAACACACGGACCAGGAACAGATAAACCATATATAACTATCAAGGATGCAATTGGAGATTTACCTTCTTTAAAACCAAAAGAAACAAAGAGGAAGTATAAAACTGAACCCTTTTCAGAATACCAGAAACTTATGCGTATAAATACTAACGGTTCCGTGGAATGTCATACAGCTCCTAATCATCCAAAAGATACAATAGAAAAAATCAAGAATACAATACCTGGAGAACCTATGTATCCAAAGTTTAAACAAAGGATACGTTTAGCTTGGGACATTCAAAGCCCTACTCAAGTTTCGGGTGGAATTAGACCTCAATTTCAATTTGGACATCCAGAAGATGCCAGAGGCTTGACAATTCGTGAACGTTGTAGAATCCAAAGTTTTCCAGATGATTTCATAGTTAAAGGTGGTACTGTTCAAGGTAGAGTACAAACAGGGAATGCTGTTCCTCCGTTATTAGCAAAAGCTGTTGCTCTTGCAATTAAAAAATATTTATAATGAACTTTAGAATTTGGTATAGTACTGAGCCTTTTGCCGATTTTGTAATTGATAATACAGAACTCAGAAACAAAACTTATGTAAAGAAAAAAATGTATGAAAGTGACGCAAATAATGCCAAGAATTTCCATACAATGCCTGACCATATAAAGAAAATCCTTTATTTGGACGCTCCTGATTTAATTGTCGAAATTGACCACGAGCCAATTTTCTCAGTTGAAGTTTCAACCGAAGCAGGAACTGGTCATAATGCTTTTCAAAGATTTGCTAGATTAGCTGCGTCAGTCGAAAATAATGTTCCTGCTTTTTATATTTATCCTGAAGCTGCAATTATAACACGCCAGACAACACCCCCAAAATGGGATAAAATAAATCCTTTGGTTTTTAAAGCTTTAGATGATGTAATGTCAATTTACGACATTCCTGCACTCCTTTATTATTATCCAAGTGACTATAGAACTCATCCAGATGCTGCAACTTCTACAAATCAATTAAGCAAAGGAATTTTACACGACCCAAATAGAATTTATTCTGGTAGCCCTTTAGGAACAGATACTGAAATGACTAATATGTTCAGTACAATGAATGAAATTATTGCGGTATTTGAAAAACACGGGATAGTTAAAGGTAGAGAAAAGCTTCTTGGTAATAGAACTGTAATCGCTAGAAGAACCTTTATGAATCAGGAATTTACGAATAAAGGCGGGCACTTGAATATGTCTCCTTTATCTGCCACAATTAAAATTCCTACTCAATATTTATTAAACTACCTTTCACAATTTGAAAATGCCAATTATTCAATTGGTGAATTATTAAGAAGTCGTGGAGAAACAATAATTTACAAAGTAAATGCAGCCTTCAGGGGTGATCCATACCCAGGTGCATTGGCAGCAATTGACTACTTGCTATGTAGAGAAGGAAAATCGTTTGAAGAAAGAAGATTTAATCTCGTTCTTGCATGGTCTGACGTGAACGTTGATGATTCGAATCAAACAATTGAATTACCTGGTACTAAAGGAAAAGTAGATGATTTTGTAAGGGCAGTTCAAGCAAGTGAAAACAAAAATATTCTTTCGAAAGATTACGCTGACATAGCTAATCACGAGATACCTAGATATTATATGCAAGTTCGATATGGTTCAACCTATTCGAAAGTTAAACATATCCGTGTGTTCTCTTATTTTGCAGATGCAATTTTATTTCCAGACGGTGCTTTATGGAGAGATGCTTAATTATGAAAGAAGGGAGGGTTACAATAAACATACTAAATTGGCTGGAAAGTAATGGCTGGAAAATTATTTGTTATGATTTTCCTCAAAGCGGTACAGGAGTTTTACTCCATCCTAATTCAGATAAAAACAGAACATCAAAAAACAAAGGAGGAATAATTCCTGACATTCTAGCTACCAGAAATTCGGTTGCTTTATTCTTTGAAAACAAAGATAGATATGTGCTCTCTGACTTTGAAAAAATAAAGGAAATTAAAACTTTTGGCAATTACTCAAATTCTTTAAATATTATACTATCAGATTTTAATGTAACATCAATACATTATGGGATTGGAATACCAGCAATTGAAAAACACATTAACAAATCCTTAGAAAATATTGATGGAATAGACTTTTTAATTAGCACCCTTGAAAATGGAGAAGTTCTAATAAACTTTGACAAGAATGGAGTCCTCCCTTAATAATCCAAAAAATTATAACTTATACAAAAAGACTTTACTCCACCAATTTTGCAGACAAAGCAAAAGCTTCTAGCTCACGTAAAAACTCACGTTTGTCGAACTTAGGAGCAAACACATAACCATCAATACAAATTACTTGATTGCGTTTTTCATCTACAAAAGTGTAATTAACATAAGGTCCGCCCATAAAGTCGCCTTTAATAAACCATAAACCACGCAATTCTTTTGCGTACAAGCCATTCATGCTAATTTCTCGCTCCTTTGGTACAAACTCGGCATACGATTGCATATAGGTGCTATCTACCGCTCCTTGAATGTGTTTTTTGGTTATTTCGTTGCGTTTGTTGGTTAAACTGTGTACACTAAAAGTACTATCGCTGGTATACGGGTAAGAATATACCAACAAACCTTGGCTAATAGGGTGTTCACCAGCCATTTTTTCTTTCCTTATCCACACAAAATTGCTTTCTTCGGTAGCAATACGGTAATAGGTATCTACATTAATATCAATGTTAAATTGTTTTTTTAATACTGAACTTACTTTAGCATTTTTACTTTGTTGGTTGGCAGCTTGCAAACGTTCAATTTCCTTATTGTTAAAATAATCAGCAATGGCAACTCCATTTTTACGAATGGTTTCGGCAGCAATTTCATCCGAAGAAGCCGTAATAGTAATAATCAATTGGCTTTTTGACCACACCTCGCTATTTATAGCCAACCTGTTTTTAGAGTTTGGCTTAACCTCAACTATAATAATGTTACGATTGGTTTTAAAAATTTGGGCAAAATTACGGTGAGGGATAAAAATAATGTCAAACATCGGCTCTCGTTGGGGTAATCCTTCTTGTGTTTTTGCAAAGGTTTCCATAATTGCTGCACCAGTTTGGTTGTTCCAATAAAATGAATCGACCACCACTAAAACATTTCCTGATTTTCCTGATGCACGAGGTAAAACTTTTTCGTTAATAGTGTCGCACGATACTAGTACTAAAGAAAAAATAATAGCAGCGAAAAACGATAAGAAAATGGTTTTTTTACCCAATTGGTTTGATTTTAATTTTCATTCCTGATTTTAACGAACGCGGATCTAAGCCTTTGTTTAAACTTTGAATCTCATTAACGGAAGCACCCTCAAACTTGCTAGCAATACGGTATAAATTATCACCAGGTTTTACGGTATAATACAAATATTTACCATCGGAAGTTGCTTTTGTGGCCGTTAGTTGAGTAGCTTTTTCTTCTTGTTTTTTCTGTTGAGCAACATAACTTGCTTTAGGATAAACATACAATGTTTGACCCACTTGTAACCTATCGCTTTTTAAGTTATTCCACTCTTTTAGTTGAGTTGTTCTGCAATGGTATTTCATGGCAATTTTACTCATGCTATCACCACTTTTAACCTTGTAAACCACCGATTCACTTCGTTGTGGTTCGGCAGCAGTAGTTTGAGCAATTTCTTCAGTTGCTTTTTCTTCTTCCTTAATGTTACGTTGAGCATAAATAGCTTCTTCGTTAGTTAAGAAAAGCCCAATTTTATCGTAAGGCAAACAAAGGGTGTTTGCTTTACCAGTTGCTGGAATGTAATTGTGTTTGTAGGTTGGATTAATGTATTCCAAGTATTCAACAGGGATATCCAACACTTTAGAAATTTCGGCAAAAGAGATGTGTTGATTAACTCCAACGGTATCTACTTTAAAACAAGAAACATCTGGTTTTACTGCTTGAATGTTGTGTTCGGCAGCGTAAGTCATTACATAATTTACCGCCATAAAAGCTGGAACATAACCGCTTGTTTCGCGAGGTAAAAATGCCATTATTTCCCAAAAATCGGTTTTACCACCTGAACGACGAATAGCTTTGTTTACGTTTCCTGGCCCACAATTGTAAGCTGCTAAAGCCAAATCCCAGTTGTTATACATAGCGTGTAAATCTCTCAAATAACGACAAGCAGCATCGGTAGATTTGTACACATCGCTTCTTTCATCGTAATAAGAAGTGGTATTTAAATCGTACATTTTTCCTGTTTCGTACATAAATTGCCACAAACCTGTTGCTCCAACTCTCGATTTTGCCTTAGGGTTTAAGGCCGATTCAACAATAGCTAAATATTTAAGCTCTAAAGGCATGTTGTATTTGTCTAATGTTTCCTCAAAAATGGGGAAATACAACGGAGCTAAACCCAACATTTTTGCGGTAGTATTTTTTCTTCTTTTGGCATAAAGGTTTACATAGCCTTTTACATAACCGTTGTAAACAAATTTAAATGGAGAATTTGCATCCATTTTTTTAAACCTTTTGATGTAAGTTGCTTCATCAAATTCTGGCACAGAATCTTTAGCGTATTTGTATTTAGAAGATTTTGAAAAATTGTCTTTTAACCCCAAACTTTCGAAATATCCCGAAAGGGTTATGCTATCAATCATGGATAAAATAGGGTCGTCGTCGGCTAAATCATATTTTGTTTTAGAGGTATCGCCGCCAGCAAAAATGAATTGAATTGCAGTAAAAACGAAAATGATGGAGAGGAATGTTTTATTTTTCATAAATCCTGTTTATGCTCTATTGTTATAAAACCTTATAATAGTAGAAGAGTATTAAAACTCCTTTACTGCATTTTTATTTTGTAAATAACAAAGAGTTATTTTGATTGCTGTTCTTTTTCTTTATCCTCAGCTGACTTTTCCCCTTCTTTCATCCCATCTTTAAACTCTTTAATACCAGAGCCAACACCTCTCATTAATTCAGGGATTTTTTTTCCGCCAAATAACAATAAAGCCAAAGCAACAATTAGAGCAATTTGCCATGGACCAATCATTCCTAATAATACAGTTTTCATAATTTTTAAGTTTTAATCCGTTAAGCAACGGATAGTAAAGCGTGTAAAGGTACAAAAGTATTTGATTAGTTTGAAATCGAGGCTATAATTTATCAATAGCCAATTGTTTATGATTTATTCGTTTAAAAAACAACATCAATCCAACCATAAGTACAGCACTAACAATACTTGCTATCCAATTCATTTCTGAATCAAACAAGGTAATTTCGGTGTTTTCCATCATTTCGGGATACAAATAACTTAACGCTACTACACTACCATTGTTTATAAAATGCCCAAAAATGGGTAACCACAAAGAACCCGACCAATAAAACACATATCCAAACAAAGCTCCCAACAACATACGTGGTAAAAAGCCATAAAACTGCATGTGTAAGGCACTAAATAAAATGGCCGTAACCCAAATGGCAACATGGTAATTTTTAAACCAACTTACCATAATTTTTTGCAACACTCCTCTAAACAACAACTCCTCTCCAACCGCAGGAACAATGGCTACAATAAGCAGAATATATACAAAACTGCCAACACCATTAAAGGTTAAAAACACTTTGGTTAAGGCTTCGGCGCTTTGTTCGCTTTGTTTCATCCAGTTTTCAAGTGGAGCTAAAAAATCGGGTAAAATAAGTTGCTCATTAAACTCCACCAACCATGTCATAAAAGGCATTGTAACAACCATTGAAGCCAATACCAACAACCAATTTATTGGAGTAGAAAACGTTTTTAGCGATAAAGACGCTATGGGTTTACGGTAAACTATCCAGCCAAATAAAATTGGTGGAACAATAAAAACTCCAATAGCACTCAACAATTGAAAAAATTTAAGCCCCTCTATTACTTGGGGGTTGGAATAATCGCCATAGCTTTGTAAATCAACACCAAAAAATAGCATAACTATTAAGCCAGCAAGCAGAGAAAATAGTGTTGCAGAACCCACACAAAGCATAGCAATTAACAACAATTGCATACTGGGTTTTTGAAATGTGGGGTTTGAGGTGTTCATTTCTTTTCGTCATTGCGGACCTGAGCCACAATCTAGTTTTTATTTTTTTTTTTTGTAGTCATTAAAGTTATATAGATTCCGCATCAAGTGCGGAATGATGTGAAACTAAAAATGTCCTCCCAAAACGCAAGTCTTTTTAAACTTCTTTACTTCGCCTTTTAGGTTAAAAATCTCAATGTAAATAATGTAAATACCAATAGCTGATTTTTCGTTGTTTTCATTTATTCCGTCCCAACTAAATGTTCCTGAAGTTCCTAATAACTCGTTTAACAACAAGTTTTTGGTTAGCCTTCCTTTCGAATCATAAATTACAATATTGGCAACATAACCCCCCTCAGCAAATTGGTAGGAGATGTTTACCACATCATCAATCCCGTCATTGTCAGGCGAAAAAGTTTCGGGGCTTATCGTAATTTCATCATTAATTTCTGCTTTTTGGAATTGCGAATTTTCGTAACCAGGAGTAGCAAAACCAACATCTTCTGCAGCAGAATGCCAATTGGTTTTATCGCTCGATAATCTGTTGTAGTCAATACGTTCTAAAGAAACTCCTTTTACATCGTTCAATAAAGCAAAGTGCATTTTCTCATCGTACTTAAAATTATCAACGGTTGAACTTAGGTTGTTGATTAAATAAACATTCCCATCGCTATTGTTGTATGTGGGTAAAGTTGCCATTTGCAACATTCTATCTTGCTTAGCATTGATGTACTCCGTTTTAATGTTGTTGGCATCTTTGGTTAAAACAGTAAACTCTCCTGGATACAACACATATGATTGTGCCGTAATTAGCTTTTTATTTGAAATACTATCATTGTCATAATTGGCTAAGTACCAATTTTGTAGGTTGATATATTTGTTAGAATTGTTATAAATTTCCACAAAGTCGCTTCCACCAGTATAGGGATTAAACAACACTTCGTTAATTACTACGTCACCAGCCAAACCTTGTTCGGGTAAAGAAAAATTAAAGTTTGAATTGCCTAAATTGCCTATACAATCGGTAATGCTATTGGCTGTAATGGTGTAGGTTGTTTGAAAAGCTAATTTATTAACTAACGTAATTAAGTAGGTTTTACCAGTAAGTTGTTGGATGGTGTTTATCGTAATACCATTGTTGATTGACAATGTTCCTAAAAAAGTGTTTTCATTAAATGTGATTTGAACCGTTGAGTCGTTCAATGCAAATGCACTTATTAATTGAGGAGCAACATTATCAGGGTTTGAGCCAAAAATAGCGTTTTGCGTACCCGGTGTTCCGCCAAACCATTTTGTTGAAGCTCTCCAGTTGTTTTCTTCTCCACAAGGATTGTTTGGGTCTATCATTTCCAAACTCCAACCACCATCTTTTTTAGTAGCATCTTGATACCAAGTGTCAGAATAGTTAACTTGGTGAATAATTTCGCCAGAAGCTTTAATTAATTTTATGCTATCACTTGAATTGTTTAACGATGGGAAACTTGTTGGTCCAACAACTTTTCCGTAAGGTGTAAACTGACCAATACTTGTTGAGCTACAAACAATAATGTATTCGTTAGGTAATAATTTTCCTGATAAAAATCCACTAGTAGAAAGTGGGTCGACAACTTTTAATCCAGACAAATCAATTATTTTATTCGATTTATTGAACAGCTCTATGTATTCAAACAATGGTAATCCAACGGTTGGGTCTGGGTCGGCAAAAATTTCATTAATCACTAAATCGAATGGTTCTGGTGATGCCCCAATACCAAATGTTGTTGAGTTTGGGCTTAGATTATTTCCGCTACAATCGGTTGGAGTTAAAAGTTGTACCGTGTACACTGTTGTAGAATCTAGGTTTGGTGTAACATTCAAAACCACCTTGTTGGGTTTGTTTAAAACAACTCTAGATACCACACTTATTCCATTGTTAATGGTTATGGTGGCATTAGCAAGACTAGTGCTATCCATGGTTTCGTTAAAATTAACCGTTAGTTGTGACAAACTATTTACCACCACGCTACTAATTTGTGGAGCAGTAATATCAGGAGCAATACTGTAAACCGAGTTTTGTGTTCCAGGCGTTCCTCCATCTAAACTTATGGAAGAGGTCCAGTTTAGTGAGCCTCCACAATTGTTGGTTGGATTAATCAACTCTAAAGTCCAACCCCCATCGCTTTTAACCGCATCTTGGTACCAACTGATGTCGTAAGCCACAGCATCTAACAAAACATTGTTGTTGTCCATTAATGTTAAACTATCACCACCGTTAGTTAATGCAGTAAAAGATGAAATTCCTATTACATTCCCATAAGGAGTAAACAAAGCTGTATCTGTGCTGTTGCAAAGTATAACATAACCGTTTGGTGCCAAAACGAAGTTGGGTAGCGTTTTAACTGTTGTGGTATTAATAAATTTCCAGCCCAACAGATTGTATGCAGTAGAAGAAGGGTTATACAACTCAACAAATTCAACCGTTGGCAAACCAACTTGTGGTGTTGGATCGGCAAAAATTTCATTGATTACAATGTCTCTATAATTTGGGACAACTATCACTAAATAAGTAAATGTTTTTGTTGTGTTTGCTGTTGGGTTTGAACTTATATCTTCAACATTATTAACGGTTAAGGTATTTAACATTCCGTTGGTAAAAGAGGCTGCAAAACTCAAATGAACCATTGAAGAATCTGTCAAATCTCGAGTTGCAGATATTGGGTTGCCAATTCCATTGTTTACCGAATAGTTCCCAATGGTTTGAGAGGAAGATAATTCAACTGTTTCGTTAAAATAAACATCAATGTTGTTTGTGTTAACAACAACTACCGAATCAATTGCAGGAGGAGTAACATCTGCCCCAATTGTGCCAACATAAAAATTATCAAAAAAATGATTGTTAATTACCGATGCCGCTGATGATTGAATAATTTTTACACCAAAAAAAGCAGATGAAGAGTGTTGTGGATCTACTATTGACCCAGCATTTAAATAAGAACCTAAAATACCATCATCATAAAGTAAAGTCCACAAATTTGAAGCATCACGAGTAACTTTAATTCTAAACGGATTATTAGTGCTACTGTTAACGCTGGCATCTGCTCCATCAATTAAAAGAGCTTCTGTTCCACCAGTAATTTTATAAAGTTTAATGTCGTCTTGAGTACTTCCTATACGTACAAAATAACCATTACTAGGATTTAATAAATCAGCAACATCCGACATTAAATACACATCTACATAATTACTTCCAGATGTCGCAAATTTTAAATTCAATTCAAAAATAAACTCAACATTTGAAGCTATAGTTGATGGAGTGCTTAAATAATAATTTGCAGCTGTTGGGCTTTGAGAGTTTAATTCTCCTGAGGTAATAGTAAACAACGAATTGTTGCCACTCCATGTAGGGTTGTTCGTAAAATCGCCGTCAGTAAAATTATCGGTAAATTGTGCGCTAGTCGAAAAAAACGACATCATGGCAACCAACAAAAACAACCATTTTATATTTAAACTCCATTTATTCATAAATTAAAAATAAAGATTTTTAGCTTTTAAAAACTATATCCCAAACTCATTTTAACCGTAAAGTTATCACTTTGTTTATCAAAATGGTAAGGACCATAACGATAATAAGCAGCTACACCAAATGTAGTAAAGTTTAATTTAATTAAATTATTTACCAAAACTCCTGATTCGTAAAAGCCTTTTTCGAGTGTTTTAAATGTAATGCCACCATGGTTTTTTTTGTTGTTTAGCGAACCAACACCAATGTTTGTGGCTAATACCAATTCGGGACGGAATTTTTTGGTTTTAAACAACAAATTTCCAAAACTGTGTTTTAGGTGGATGTAAGTAAATTTATCGGAGTAAAATTCATAGGGATACATCGTTTCAAAAGCCAATTCGGCAGCAGTTAAAAACGATCCTGGCACATATAAACCAATTGAACTGTTTAATTTATGAATAGGTGCATCTCCAATGGTTAAACCCGATTCGATATAAAAACTAGGTTTTCCCCAATTTTTTATTTCAAATGTTTTCTCCGTTTTTACCGTAAATCTGGTGTACTCATATTCACCATAGGCATTATTAATGCCGTGCTCAATTCGACCATACAAAATGGGGTAATTGGTTGGTTTGGAATATTTGTAGTTGGTAGATTGAATTACCTTTTGTTTAAAGGCATATTTTAACTCAACACCAACCTCATTAAATAAATAGTTTTGGTCATGCAGCCAAGTGGTTTCGTTAATCTTTTTTAGGAAATAGTAATCACTTGTAACATCTATCGATTCTTGATTAGCAAATAAATATACTTTTAAATAGCGAAGTGTTCTAAATTTCAATCGAGCCTCCACTTTTTCATTATTGTTCATCCTGCTCATGTAAAAAAATCGGTTACCAGCAGTACTCATCAAAGGAATTTTATAGGTATAAAACCGAGTTATTCCAGGCTCAATCACGTCTTTTTGATACGATAAATTAAGTTCTATATCGTAGTTTTTGTGAATGAAAAAATTTACATCACCACCATACTTAAACGTATTGTCTTTGGTTCCAAAAGCTCCGTAACCACCAATATTAAAAACCTTAGAAACCCTTGAGTTGGTATGTGCTCCTGCTCCAAAACGAAATCCTTCGTAGTCGTTAAAACTTAAAAACCGATTTAAATCAATATCGATGTATCCCCATTTTAACTTTCCAGTAAGCAGGGCTTCGAATGTAGTCAGTTTTTTATCGAACTTCTCTGCTCTACCAACGCTATCCATAAAATGGTAGGTCAACAACTCCTTTTGCGACAAGGTATCCTCTCTGTATTTATTCCAAAACTCTTCATCTTTTTTGGTAACATCTTCAGCAACTTCGGTGGTAATTATTCCAAATTCGTTTTTCTTTAAATCGGGGTTTATTTCAATGTTTTTGAGGTACGATTTACCAATACCCAACATTTTAAATCCATTAACATAGGCCGTTTTAAACAAAATGGTGGTATTTAACTGAACAGGAAACCAACTGTTTTCAATTTTTTCATACTGTTGTTGAATTTTAATGGCAAACGATTCCGATTCTTCGTTGGGCTCGGCAATAACATTCTGAACAGCATAACCATCGGTATTGATATACAACAAGCCTTTTAAGCCATTAAAGTTCTTTCCTTTTTTTGGTCGGAACGAAATCACAAAAACAGTATCCGTTCCACTAAAGGTGGTGTCTTCAATTAAAAAAAAGTATTTGTTGGTGCTGTTTACACTTATTGGGTTTAAGTAAGAACTTCCTGCCACATTCAACATTTCTTCGTAAAACGAAAACGATTGTATTTCAGTGGCAATTAACGAAAACGTGTTGTTTTGAAGCCCAGAAACTCTCGATGCCAAAACTTTTTCGTAACTTCTATCGGGCAACATGTATTTTCGTTCGGTAACCGATTCCATGATAAAAATGTGGTGTTTTTCCAACAACGCAACAGTTCGTTGTGTGATAGAGTCTTGTTCGGCAAGTTTTTCAGGATTATTGGCTATAGCACTATCTACTGCGCCAGTAACAAATAATTTGTTGTACGATTCGTACTTAAAATTGATGCTTTTTTCGGGGTTGTGAATTTTTCTATTCTCCACCACATTATTAATAATTCGGTGTGCTGGATTTTCGCCAGGCAGCAAGGTAAATTCACTTAACTGATAACTTGTTGGTGTTAACGAAACAACAACCGAAGTTTTTCCACTTACATCAACCTCCTTAACCTCATAACCTACATAACTCAATTTTAATTTGGTAATTGGTTGGGTAGAGTTTATCGTAAAAAGCCCATCAATATTGGTTGTTGCTCCTATTTTTTGGTTACCCAAAATATTTACAAAAGCCAAAGATGATTTGGTGCTTTCGTCAATAACTTTACCTTTTAGGGTGTATTGGGAAAAACTTGCTAATGCTGACAAAAGCCCAAAAAATAGTATTAAAAGGTGTTTTTTTGACATTAAATTTTATTAAAAAATTTCAAACCAATTATAGTTAACCCAAGAACCACAAAGCCAATACCAGCAAACCATCCTTTCATGTATGGTTGAATTGGTGAGCGTTCATCTATATGAGGCTTCTTTATATTCCATAAAAGAAATAAACATCCAAAAATAAGACATATAAAACCACCAATATATGTTTGTGTAAGAAAGTGCAAAAACTCCTTCAAAACAATTATTTTTATTTAACTTTTTAGTAAAGTGTGAATTTACAACATTTATACAAACAATGAATTAGTATTTTTGATAAATGGCAGCATCGTTTTACGATAACTTTAACCTCATAACTAAACTAAACCTGAGCAAAAGCTTTAATGCCCTGCTAGTTTACTCAAGTTTTTATTGGGCTAAAATTTCAAAAAATGGTGTGGTAAACGGTTTGCCATTAAGTATAACTATAGAGCCTACAACAGCTTGTAATTTGGGTTGTCCCGAATGCCCAAGTGGGTTAAAACAATTTACCAGAGCAGAAGGAAATCTAAAAACCGATTTCTACAAAAAAATTATCGACGAAGTTAAACAACACGCTTTTTACCTCAACTTTTATTTTCAGGGCGAACCTTATATTAACCCTAATTTTTTAGAAATGGTAAGCTACGCCAATGCTAAAAAAATATATACGGCAACCTCAACCAACGCACATTTTTTAACCCCACAAAAAGCCGAAGAAACAGTAAAATCAGGTTTAAGTCGTTTAACCATTTCTATTGATGGGACCACACAAGAAACCTACGAAAGCTACCGAAAAGGTGGTGATTTAAATAAAGTATTAGAGGGTGCAAAAAACATTATTGAAGCCAAGAAAAAACTGAACAGCAAAACTCCCTACGTTATTTTTCAGTTTTTGGTAGTACAACCAAACGAGCATCAAATTGAAGATGCAAAAAAACTTTCTACTCAAATGGGGGTTGACGAAATTCGTTTTAAAACTGCACAGGTTTACGATTACAAAAATGGCAACCCATTAATACCAACAATTGAAAAATATGCTAGATACAAAAAACAAACTGACGGAACCTATCGTTTAAAAAACAAACTATTGAACGAGTGTTGGCGGATGTGGAGTTCGTGCGTAATTACATGGGATGGAAAAATTGTTCCTTGCTGTTTTGATAAAGATGCTAAACACCAATTGGGGGATTTAAAAGAAAACACGCTAAAACAAATTTGGTTAAACAAAAAATATCTGGACTTTAGAAAAACCTTACTAAACAATCGTGCAGAAATAGATATTTGCCAAAACTGTACAGAAGGAACTAAAGTTTTTGATTGAGCATAATAGATAATTATTACTGGACTACTAACAACATGAAGATAAAATCAAATTACATCTTATTAATCACGTTAATATCAGTGTTTTCTGTGGGTTGTTCTTCCTCTAAAAAAACATCTCCAGAAGAATATCAACCAAAGGGTTTAGCAGTTGGTACAACAATTGAAAACTTTACAGCCATCGATTCAAAAAGTGTTGAATACAGTTTGGATAAAGCCTTAGAAAGTGGTCCAGTGGTATTAATTTTTATTCGTGGGCAATGGTGTCCTGTTTGCAACAAACACATGAGTTTGATGCAAGACAGCCTGCAATACATTTATGAAAAAGGTGCTTCTCTTGTGGTTATTTCTCCTGACAAACCAGAATTTATTGAAAAAACCATAGAAAAAACTGGTGCAGAGTTTACCATACTTTATGATGAAAGTCAAAAAATATCGGATTATTTTGATGTTACATTTCATCCTGATGGTAAAACTAAATTGATTTACAATTCTGTTTTGGGTGCAAAACTAAAAGAGGCTCACACCGATGATTCTGAAAGACTTCCTGTTCCTGCAACTTTTATTATTAATAAAGACAAAAAAATTATTTGGAGGCAATTTGATATTGATTATAAAAACAGGTCGACTGTTAGTGAAATTATCCATCACCTTCCTACTAATCAATAGTCAATTTATTGGGAAATCGTTGAACTAAATCGTATTTTTGAATGCTATGTTTGAATACTGTAAAACCAACCTTTTAGAAATAAAATCAATGTTAAAAAACATTGACGATACCAATTATAGCTCAACGTTGGTTTTACTTTCTGGAGCAAGTATTGGTCAGCATGTACGACATGTTTTAGAGTTTTATACCTGTTTAATTGCTGCTAAAAATTTAGGCCTAGTAAATTACGATAGCAGACAACGAAATTTACAATTGGAAACCGATGTGGTTTTTGCTCAAAATCAAATTGACGAAATTGTTTTTTCTTTACCAAAACTTGAAGCTACAAAGCCACTGTTTTTAGAAGGAAATTATACACACAGTAACAACCCAAACACTACCATTTCAAGTACTTTTGGAAGAGAATTAGCGTATTGTTTAGAGCACAGTATTCACCATCAAGCTTTAATTAAAATTGGCTTAAAGGAATTGAAATTAGAATCAATCATTACCGAAAACTTTGGCGTAGCTCCAGCAACCATACGATACAAACAAGAACAATGTGCACAGTAACTTTTGTTCCAACTCAAAACGGATACATTTTAACTTCGAGTAGAGACGAACAAAAGGCTCGTCCAACTATTTTTCCTAAAAAATATAGCATTGGGGATAAAATGCTCATCTTCCCAAAAGATGAACTTGCTGGAGGAACTTGGATTGCAACAGACGAAAAACACCGAACTGCTTGCTTGCTAAATGGCGCTTTCGAAAACCATATTAAAAAAGAACGTTACCGCAAAAGCCGTGGCTTAATTTTGTTAGAAAGCTTTGCTTTTTCATCTATTAATGATTTTTCAAATCAAGTTGATTTAGAGAATATTGAACCTTTTACCTTGTTGTTAATCGACTCCAGTCCTAATTTAGAATTTGTAGAAATGCGTTGGGATGGCACAAAAAAATACATCAAAAACATTGACATAAACCTTCCTCAAATATGGTCGTCTGCAACTTTATATCCTGCCGAAGTCAGAAAAAAAAGAGAAGATTGGTTTGAAAAACTCATTGCTTCCGAAAAGAGTTTATCGAAAGAAACCATTCAAAATTTTCACTTTACCAAAAAGGATAGTGATGTGAAAAATGATATTGTAATGGAGCGAGAAGGAGGTTTGCAAACCCTTAGTATTTCTCAAGTTATTGTTGAACAACAAAGAAAAGAATTTACGTACTTTGATATTGTAACTAACAAACACCATTCGCTAATTGTTTATGAAAACTAAGCACAACGGAATAGCAATTGCTTTGGCTTGGCCAGAAACCTTGTGTAAACAAGCTGGAGCTTGGTACGACCCTATCATGCGAATTACTGGTTTTAGTAAAAACTATTATTACAAAATTGGTCATGCTGCGGTAGTGTTAATTGAAAACAACTCGGGTAATTGCTTTTATTTCGATTTTGGAAGGTATCATGCCCCTTTCGGTCATGGTAGAGTTAGAGATGTAGAAACCGACCACGATTTAGTTATACAAACCAAAGCTCAGGTTTCGACCCATGGAAAAATTGAAAATTACACCGAACTATTAGCTGAATTACAACGCAATCCTTCTTGCCATGGAACAGGTCCATTACATGCTTCATATTGCCACATAAATTTCGAAAGTGCTTTCCGAAAAGCAAAACAACTACAAGAAGATAGTCCACATAAGTATGGCCCATTTGTTTGGAATGGCACCAATTGTTCGAGGTTTGTACGTACCACTATTTTAGGTGGAAAAAGCTCTCGTTTTTATCATTTAAAACTAAAATTTCCATTAACCATAAGTCCTTCTCCTATAGGTAATGTGAAAAGTTTGAAGGAGTATGTTGTAATTTCTATACCAAAATAACCACATAGAAACATAGTTTTGATTAATCTACAAAGGTTGATTTTAAGAAAAACAGTAGTTTTATCCCGATAAATCGGGATAACTATGTAAAACTTAAACCCAATTAATACTGTGTTTGTTTACTATGTTCCTATGTGGTTAAAAATAAATTATCTTCGAGCAATGGTTAAACATCACATTACGAAAAACGTAATTCACCCTCCAAAAAAAGTAGAGTCAGTTCCGAATAACGCTCAATGGTTAGCAGGCGAAGGTGCTGGATCATGGTTTGTGATTAGTAGTACATCAGAACAAGAAGTGTTTTTTATTGCTAGGTTTTCACCTGAAGGGAAGTTAGAATGTGAGGGTAGTTTTAAGTGTCATTCAAATGAAAAACTTAACCTCAACCAACCCTATATTTTTACTCATTTAAGCCATTGCAAAACGGTAAATATTGTTCAAAGCGGAATTATCTTTAAATTTGAAAGACTTTAATTCGAACGGCATGAACAAAATCATTTTTATAACAGGAGCAACATCGGGATTTGGAAAAGCATCGGCTAAGCTATTTGCTCAAAACGGCGATCATTTAATTTTAACAGGTAGAAGACAAGATCGTTTAGAAAGATTATCGAACAAATTGATTGATAAATATAACATTCGAGTAATGCCGTTGTGTTTTGATGTCCGTGACCAAGCAGCAACGCTTGAAGCAATAAACACCTTGCCTGAGAATTGGAAAAAAATTGATGTGTTAATTAATAATGCTGGTTTGGCAAGTGGTTTAAACAAAATTCAAGATGGTGATTTTGACGATTGGAACAAAATGATTGACACCAACATTAAAGGCTTGTTACATGTTTCGAGAAGCGTTATGCCATTAATGATTGCTCGAAAAAAAGGGCACATCATCAACATTGGTTCAACCGCTGGTAAAGAAGCATATTTAAACGGAAATGTGTATTGTGCTACCAAACATGCTGTTGATGCTATTTCAAAAAGCATGCGAATCGATTTGTTGGAACACGGCATAAAAGTTACTCAAATTTGTCCAGGAGCTGCCGAAACAGAGTTTTCAGAAGTGCGTTTTCATGGTGATAAAACAAGAGCAAAAGATGTTTACAACGGCTACAAACCAATGAGTGCAGATGACGTGGCTTCGGTTATTTATTATTCTACAACACTACCAAAACATTTGTGTATTAACGATTTAGTATTAACATCGTTAGCTCAAGCTAATAGTTATTATATAAACAGAGAAAATTAAATTTATATGAAAATAGTCTCATTTTTTGCTGGAGCTGGTGGGCTTGATTTAGGTTTCCAAAATGCTGGTTTTAATGTTATTTGGGCTAATGAATACGATAAAGAAATTTGGGAAACTTATGAAAAAAATCACCCTCACACAATACTCGATAAAAGAAGTATTGTTGATATTTCTCCTGAAGAAGTTCCTGATTGTGATGGTATAATTGGGGGGCCGCCTTGCCAAAGTTGGAGTGAAGCTGGCGCAATGAAGGGTCTTGGAGATAAACGAGGCCAATTATTTTTTGATTTTATACGTATATTGGAGGCAAAACAACCAAAGTTTTTTTTAGCTGAAAATGTAAGTGGAATGTTGCTTGGTAGACACTCTGAAGCATTAAATGGTATTAAAGAGTTGTTTAAAAATGCAGGAATTGGCTACGAACTTTCTTTCGAAATGCTTAATGCTTGTGATTATAATGTGCCACAGGATAGGAAGCGAATCTTTTTTATCGGAATAAGAAAAGACTTAAACTTTAAATTTGAATTTCCAAAAACTAAATTTCCAAAAATTTCATTACAAGATGTAATTTTCGATTTAAAGGATAACGTTCTAGCCGCTTTACCATATAACAAAACAAATGGTAAAAACTGTAAAATTCCTAATCACGAATATATGATAGGTGATTTTTCAACAATATTTATGTCTAGAAATCGAGTAAGAAGTTGGGATGAACAATCATTTACTATTCAAGCTGGAGGCAGACATGCCCCCATACATCCACAAGCACCAAAAATGAAGTTTATTGAACAAAATATTCGAGTTTTTGTGCCTGGGAAAGAATCTCTTTACAGAAGGTTGAGTATTCGAGAATGTGCAAGGATTCAAACATTCCCTGATAATTTTATTTTTTATTACAAAAGTGTTCCTGCTGGTTATAAAATGATTGGTAACGCTGTCCCTATCAATCTTGCTAAATTTTTAGCGGAAACCATTAAAGAGCAAATAATAAAAAATGAAAGCAAAAAATCAAATTATATTCCAACCAAAAAAGAAATTATAGCTGCATGACGAATATTTTAGAGGCAATTATAAATATTGTAACCAACCCTATTCTAGATATTAAGAACCTTTACTCAGGGAAAAACAGAGTTAACAATGTTGGTGAAGGTTTAGAAATGTATATAAAAGATGCCTTTGCAGATACTATTAAATTAGTTGATGAGCAGGCTAAAATGATAAAATACAACAATGTGTTTTCATGGCTTGGTAATCAAAACCACCCTCCCGATATAATGATAAGAACAGGTGATGCTATTGAAGTAAAAAAAACTCAAAGTGTAAATAGTGATTTAGCTTTAAACAGTTCTTATCCAAAATCAACTATTCAATCTAATAGTACGCTTATTACTCAAGAATGTAGAGATTGTGAAGAGTGGGTAGAAAAGGATTTGATTTATTGCATAGGTCATACCTCGAATGAAAAAATCAATTCATTATGGATGGTTTATGGAAGTATTTACGCAGCAAACCATGAAACATATCAAATTGTTAAGCAAAAAATTTCGACAGGAATAAATGAAATTCCTAATGTTGAACTAGCTGAAACCAATGAATTGGGAAGGGTTAATCGTGTTGATCCATTAGGAATAACTAATTTAAGAATTAGGGGTATGTGGCAAATTCAAAACCCTAGACGTGTTTTTAATTACTTACACAAACCTAGTAATTCTAATTTTGAATTAGTGGTTATTATTCCAGCAACAAAATACAATTCTTTCCCTATTTCAAGTATAAAAAAATTAGAGCTTTTAAATAATACTGCATTAACAATTACCAATGTTAAAGTTAAAAACCCTAACAATCCAGCAAAACTAATTGATGCGAAACTAATTGTATTTACACACTAATCCATAAATAAATCAACAAAAAACAACACATATTAGTTGCCATTTTTAGTTTGTTCGCTATTAGTGTTTTCGCACAACTTAGTGGTACAAAACAAAAAGATGTAATAAAAGAAGACAATGTTTTCTTTGATGGGATTACTTCCGATTATTATACTGGCGAACGGATAACATCTGTAACCATCAGTGCTGTTGCTGATGGAAAAGTGGTGGCTTCTGGTACTTCCGATGGAAATGGTGAATATAAAATGGTCTTATTGTTTGATAAGGAATATGTCATTTCATTTTCAAAACCTGGCTTTATTAGTAAATCTATTACCCTAAGTACATTTGGTGTTCCCGAAAATAAGCGACACAAAACACCCGATATGAATGCTGAAATAACCATGTTTAAACCCAACGAATGTATAAAAGCTGAAATGTTGGATAAGCCTATTGGACGTGCTGTGTATTTTGCCGATAAAAACATTATTGATTGGGACATGGTCTATTCTATGCCTTTGTTAGAAAAGCTTAATAAGATGCTTGATGACTGCTCGAAACAACAAGAAAAAGAGCAACAAAAAGAAAAAGAATATACTAATACAATAAAAGAGGCGGATAAAGCTTTTGCAAAACAAGATTGGGAAGAAGCAAAAAAGGGTTATGAAAAAGCTTTACAAATTTTTTCAAATAAGCCTGAACCTAAAGAAAAATTAAAATTAATAGATACAGAAATAAACAAAAAAGCAGAAGCTGAAAAACAACGTGCAGAAGAAAAAGTCAGAGCAGAAGCCGAAGCAAAAGCAAAAGCAGAAAAAGAAGCTGCAGCAAAAAAAGCAGAAGCTGAAAAATTAGCTAAAGAGGCTGCTGAAAAAGAGGCTATTGCTAAAGCTGATGCTGAAAAACAAGCCTTAGCCAAAGCCGCAGAAGCAGCTAAGCTGGCAGAAAAAGAACGTTTAGCAAAAGAACAGAAAGAGAAAGAGGCCGCAGCAAAAAAAGAAGCAGTGTTAAAAGAAAAACTCGAGAAAGAAGCTCTTGCAAAACAACAAGCCGAAGAAGCTGCTAAACTTAAAGAAACACAAGCTTTAGAAAATGCAAAAGAAGAAGGTGTTGCCAAGGTTGTTGCTCAAGCAGAAGCTAAACAACGAGCTGAAAAAGAAGCTCAAGCATTAAAAGCAAAAGAGGAAGCTGAGAAACGTGAATTGGAAGAACGAAAAGCAAAAGAGGAAGCAGCTAAATTGGCCGAAAAAGCGGAAGCTGAAAGAGCAGAAAACATGGTGAACCTGGTACAACAACAAGAGGAAGTAAAAGAAGAAGTAGCCAAATTTGTAGAAGAAGAAACCGTTAAGCCAACAGAAATAAGTGGTTCGTCATCTATTACCATAAAAGGAAGCAACAAAGGACGGTATCTTTATGAAGTGCCAAACAGAACAGGAAAAGGCAAGGGTGCTCGACCAAAAAAGCACGTAGTTTTTTAAAGAACCGCTTTTTTCTTTGGGCCTAAAAGTTCGGATGCTTCCATAACCACCATAAAAGCATTGGGATCAAAATCTCTCACAATATTCTTTAGGGCATTTATTCGATTGGTTTCTACCACTATAAAAATTACATTTCTGTCCGACGAAAAATTTAAATCTTTTCCTTTTAAAATAGTTCCGGTAATGCCCAATTCATCAACAATAACTTGGCTCAACTGTTCTAAATTATTAGCAGCTATGTGTACAATTTTTTCGTGCTGACGACCCGTTAAAATCATGTCAATTAATTTTGAGGCAACATAAATGCTTATCAAACTCCATAAAGCAAGCTCTACATCTTTAAATACAACTCCTGCTGAAACAACTACAACAGCATCTAACACTAATATAACATAGCCTGTTTTTACGCCCATTTTTTCATTTACTATTTTAGCCAAAATAGTTCCTGCCCCAGCAGATGCATCTCCTTTAAAAATTAAACCCAACCCAATGCCAACTGCTACTCCACCATATAAAGTGGCTAATAATTTATGGCTACTTAATGATGGAAAACCCAGTCCTTCGGCAAAAAAATCGACCATAATGGCTGTTAACCCAATAGCAATTATTGTTCTGACAGCAAATTTTTTACCCAAATATTTAACACTTACCAGCAACAACGGTATGTTAACTATGGCAAGTATTAAACCCGTAGGTAAATTAAATAAATGGTGAAAAATTATGGATAACCCAGCAATTCCTCCTGTGGCAATTTTATTGGGTACTAAAAAACCCACCATACCCATCGCTAAAAAGGCGCTTCCAAAAAAAATAAAGATATAATTTCTAATTTCCGAACGCTTAAACAACCAACTCATTTCTCAAATTTTTCGACAAAGTTAGCGGTTTAGGGGTTCCTGCAAACTGTATTTTGTCATGTTTAATCAACTATTCCTCAGAAAAATGAAGTAATTGTTTTCGGTATGCATTAAACAGTTTTGATTTAGAAACAAAACCCACGTATTTTTCACCATCAATTACAGGTAAATTCCATGCGTTCGATTGAGAAAATTTATCCATAACTACATCCATATTGTCTGATAATAACACATAATCGGGAGGTAAAGTCATGATAGATTCTACACTAATTTTTGTGTACAGTTCTGGTCTAAACATAATTTCACGAATGTCGTCAAGCGTTACCACTCCATGTAAAACCCCTTTAACATCAACAACAGGAAACAAGTTTCTTGGCGATTTTGAAACCACTTTAACCAAATCACCAAGGTTTTGTTTTGGCGAAACATTGATAAAATCTTTTTCTATTTCATCTTTTAGGTTCATCAAGGTTAAAACAGCTTTATCCTTATGGCGTGTAATTAGTTCGCCTCTTTTTGCCAACTGTGTATTATAAACCGAATGAGGCACAAAGTATTTTGAAATTAAGTACGAAATAGCTGCGGTTATCATCAGTGGTATAATCAATTCGTATCCTTTGGTAATTTCTGCAATTAAAAAGAGTGCGGTTAAAGGGGCGTGTAAAACACCTGCAATTAATCCTGCCATCCCAACCAAGGTAAAATTGGTAGTAGATAACGAAAAATCTCCAAAATGGTTAAACGATTTAGAAAACACAAAACCACTTGTAGAGCCAATAAACAACGATGGCGCAAATACACCACCTACTCCACCCGCACCAAAAGTAACGCCCGATGCTACTACTTTTAAAAATACCACCCCAAGCAATAAAGCCAATACAATAACCATGTTTTCGCGTTGGTCGTAAAACAAACTGTGGTCAAACACTTCTTGATAGTTATTGTTGAGCAAAGAAACAATGGTTTCAAAACCTTCTCCATACAGTGGTGGAATAAAAAATATCATAATCCCCAAAGTAATTCCACCAAATATAAGTCTTGTTTTTTTCTTTTTTATGCGTTCAAAAAACTCTTCAATTACAATAAAAATTTTGTTAAAGTAGGCCGAAATTAATCCTGTAAAAATGCCCAACAAAACAAAAAATGGGACATCTCCCACAGTAAACACATCTTGAATTTTTATATCAAAAAGCACATTGTTCCCCAACATCATTCTTGAACTCAACGCCGCAGCTACCGACGCCATTAAAAACGGTATCATTGAGGTTAAAGTTAAATCAAACATAAAAACTTCCAACACAAAAACCAACGCAGCAATGGGTGCATTAAAAATGCCCGACATCGCTCCTGCTGCACCACAGCCCAACAATAACGTTGTGGTTTTATAATTTAATCGAAAAAATTGACCAATATTACTTCCAATAGCACTAGTGGTTGAAACGGTTGGTCCCTCTAAACCCACCGAACCACCAAAACCCACTGTAAGCGAACTTGCCACAATTGAAGCAAACATGCTTTGAGCTTTAATAATGCTTTTGTTTTTAGAAATGGCATAGAGCACATTTGGAACTCCGTGTCCTATTGGTCGTTTAATTACATATTTAACAAAATAAGCCGTTAATATTAAACCTACTGTAGGGTAAATAAAGTATAAATAGTTTTCGTATTCCTTAACAAAACCCCAAGTTAAAAGGCTTTTTATAAAGTGTACAGAGTTTTTAATTACTACCGCTGCCAACCCAGAAAGTAAGCCAACAAGAAGTGCTAAAATTAGTATTCGATGTTTCTGTGGTACTCTTTTTAATCGTATCGAAAATATTCTTTTTATATAGATTAAAAATGACATCTTTTCGTTTAGTTTTTCTCGTTGTACAACCCTTTGGCTTGTTTTGCCGAAACCGTAATTCCTTTAATAAACGATGAACTAAATCCGTTGTGTTCCATTTCGTTTAATCCAGCAATGGTACACCCTTTTGGTGATGTTACTTTGTCAATTTCATCTTCTGGATGAGAATTGTTAGCAATTAACAAGCTTGCAGCCCCTTTTGCAGTTTGTGCTGCCATTCGTAAAGCTTCACTGGCGTGAAAATCTATTTCATTACCACCTTGCGACGCGGCACGAATTGCTCTTAAAAAAAAGGCTATACCACAAGCACACAAAGCAGTTGCAGAGGTCATTTGCTCTTCGTTAATAACTGCTGTAAGCCCAACCAAATCAAACATATCTTGCACCACCCCAATGTGGCTTTTCCACTCTGCTGTTGTAGCAATACAAGTCATCGATTCGCGTATAGAAATTGCCGTGTTGGGCATTGCTCTAACAATAGGAATGTCATTGCCAATAATATGGGCTATTTCTACCACTTTAATACCTGTAACCAACGAAACAACTAGTTGGTTTGGTTTTAAATGTCCTTTTAATTCTTCTAAAACAATGTTAATTTTTTGGGGTAAAACAGCTAAAAAAATGATGTCAGCTTTTTTTGCCGCCTCAATATTGTTGGTTGTTACACTAAAACCTTCTTCTTTCAAAAGGTCTAATTTCGAAATGTTTCGTCGAGTTAAGGTAAATTGATTTGGCTGATACTTGCCACTTTCTACCAATCCTTTTACTAACGACGAGCCCAAATTTCCTGTTCCGAGTATTGCAATTTTTGTTTTCACAAGATATTGTTTTAAAAAATTCAAAGGTAAGAAGTTAAACCTATTGTATATAAAAATTGTTTTTGAATGATTGTTGATGTGTCATTTTGACTTTTTTTAATCAACCCAAAAGACATATTGTCTTGATTTTTAGGTGTTTAATGACATTTTTCTGAAAAAATTGCAGTTTTTTAGCTTTGGCAAATTTTTGGCAAAAGCAATTGCTGAATTTGATTATTAACTTAAAATTTTTGATATTATGACACTAGTAAAAAGAAAAGAAAGTATGTTTCCATCGGTATGGAACGACTTGTTTGACAACGATTTTTTTAGAACCCCAAATGTAGCTCAGGCAGGAATAACAGTGCCGGCTGTAAACATTAAAGAATCTCCTGAAAAGTTTGATATTGAATTGGCTATTCCAGGAAAAAAGAAAGAGGATTTCAACATCCATTTAGATCAAAACTTGTTGACTATTTCTTCTGAAGAAAAAAATGAAACTGTTGACGAAAACAAAAATGAAAACTATACCAGAAGAGAATACAGTTACAGTTCGTTTACTCGAACCTTTACTTTACCTGAAACAGCAGATTCAGAAAAGATTAATGCCACTTACAATAATGGAATATTAAATGTAAGCATTAATAAAAAAGAAGAGGCTAAAGCGAAAGCGGCAAGAACAATTGCCATCTCATAAGAACTAATAAACATTTTGCCCATGAGGTTGTTTGTTTATATAAACCACCCATGGGCTTTTTGTAAATCAACATTTAAATCTTTTAACCATGAAAAAAGCATTGTTTTCGATAATAGCCATTGGTGTTTTAGGATGTAATGCTCAAGATAAAAAAGTTGAACCAAAAATTACAGAGCGTCAGCCTAAAGAAGAATGGAGTGTAAATAAAGAGCTTGATGAGAATGGAAATGTAATAAAGTATGATTCAACATACAGATGGTCATATTCTAACTCAAATGGCGAGCATTTTACTACTAATTTAGACAGCATAATGCAGTCGTTTAATAAATTTTTTCATTCCGAAAATAAATTTGGATGGGGTGATGAGTTTTCTTTTTCTCCCAAAACAGATTCTCTGTTGCTAAATAATTTCTTTAAAAATGACTATTTTTATGAAAATTGGAATCGGCAAAATTTTGACATTGAACAAATGATGAGACAGATGGATTCGGCAAGAACTGAATTTTTAAACCGATTTCATCCTGGGTTAATGGAGTCGAACAAACCAACTAAGAAGTCATCTGAAATAAAACAATAATTAAACATGAACTTTATCGATTACTATCATATTTTGGGGGTAAATAAAACCGCTTCTGAAGACGATATAAAAAAAGCCTACAGGAAATTAGCCCGAAAATACCATCCCGATTTAAATCCAAATGATGAATCGGCAAAAAAGAAATTTCAGGAAATTAATGAAGCCAACGAAGTATTAAGCGATAAAGAAAAACGAAAAAAATACGATAAATACGGTAAGGATTGGAAGCACGCTGACGAATTTGAAAAAGCTGGCGCTAGACCAAATCAACAACATAGACAACAATCTTCCTCACATAATTTTAATGATGAAGGGTTCTCTGATTTTTTTGAATCTCTTTTTGGTCAACAAGGTTTTGGTTCGTCTAAAAAAACTTACACTAATCAATTTAAGGGTCAAGATTATAGTTCAACTCTTCAATTAAATTTAACCGATGTTTTAGCCACACAAAAACAAACCATACAAGTAGGTAATAAGCCCATCAGAATTACCATTCCTGCTGGAATAGATGATGGGCAAACAATAAAAATTAAAGGCTATGGTGGTCAAGGTTTAAATGGTGGTCCAAATGGCGATTTGTATATTAAATTTTCTATTGTTAACAACACTAACTTTAAACGTGTTGGAGACGACCTATACCTCAACTATAATTTAGATCTCTATAAAGCCTTGCTTGGTGGTGAAATTTATGTCAATACATTAACAGGAAAGGTGAAGCTAAAAGTTGCTCCTGAAACAGCTAACGGAACAAAGATAAAATTAAAGGGTAAGGGACTTCCTAAATATAAGCAACAAGGCATAAATGGTGATTTATATATAACCTACAACATTGTTTTACCCACAAAACTAACAGCTAAAGAAAAAGAATTATTTACAGAATTAGAAAAACTAAAACAACATGGATAAAAAACACTACTTTTTACTCGAAGAAGTAAGCCAAATGTCCCTGATTAACAATTCTTTTTTAAAGGGTTTGATTGAATATGAATTAATTGCATTTAAGCAAGAACTTGACAACATCTATATTGTTGAAGATGATATAAACGAAATTGAACGATTATTTAGGTTACATAACGATTTAGGTTTAGGGTTTGAATCGTTAGACGTTGTGAATAGCATGTTAAACCGTATAAACGAATTGGAACAAGAAGTAAACTATTTAAAATCAAGGTTAAGCTTGTACGAATAATATACTGTTTATGTAACTTCTTTTTGTTTTTTTGGTAAAACAGTATTGTTAACACAAAATTGTTTTCTAAAAAATTCATGTCTGTTTCTGGTGTTGAAATAGTTAAAACTATTGAGCTCGAATTCGCTAAAATGGAATTGAGGAACGATAGTATTATTACTTTTTTACCCAACAGCAACTATAATGGTTTAACAATCACACAAATCGATGAAATTTACGAAGCCATTCTTAAACTCAATAACAATAAGCCCACACCATTGTTTGTTGACCTCGTACAACACGCTCCTTTAAGCAGTGATGTAAAAAGCTCCATAACTTCGAAGCTGCCTTTATGTTTAACAGCCTGTGCTATTAAAGAAGATAATATTATGATTCGATTTGTGGTTCATGCATATAACCATTTGTATAAACCAGAAATTCCTATTAAAATGTTTAAAACAAAAGAAGAAGCCATTTTGTGGTTAACAGATTTTTGTTAATTTAGAACAACCACAAATAATCATATTTTAATGAAAAAAATTGCCTTTATTGCCTCTTTGCTATTATTAATTAGTTGCACCACCGAACAACCAAAAATTGAAGTTAACAATGCCAATTGGGAGGAAAAAAGAATTTCATTAACAACTGATAGCTCTTTGTTTGTTGGTAGTTCTTATTTATCTGTTTATTCCGAGGTTTATAGTAAAACCGAAAAACGAACCCACAATTTAACAGTTACTGTAAGCATGAGAAATACAAGTTCTACCGATTCTGTATTTATCAAAAATGCAAATTATTATAACACTAAGGGGTTTCTAATTAGAGAATATATTAAAGCCCCAATTTTTATTTTACCATTAGAAACAGTTGAAATAGTTATCAACGAAAATGATGTGCAAGGTGGAACTGGTGCAAATTTTACCTTTGATTGGGCAACAAGAAACGAAAACATTGAGCCATTATTTGAGGCAGTGATGATTTCAACTTCAGGACAACAAGGAATTTCGTTTATTACTCAAGGCACTAGAATATAACCATACACATTTAATTTGTGATTAGATTCTTAACAACAAATAATTACCTTTGTTTGTACATAAATACTTTTTCAAATTTTTTCATCACTCATTAATATCGACACCCAATTATTTTTATTCTTAAACGGAATTCACAATTCATTTTTTGATGTTGTTTTTCAGTTTATCACCGAACGTTATTCATGGATACCATTATACATTTTATTATCTGTTTTGGTGTTTGTAAAATTTAAGTGGCGAGGGTTTATTTTAGCTCCATTTATTGCTTTAGTAATTCTTTCTGCCGACCAAATTTCTGTTAACTTGTTTAAAGATGTTTTTTTACGGTTGCGCCCTTGTCACAATCCTGAAATTAAAGATTTAGTACACACTGTTGATGGTTGTGGTGGTCAATATGGATTTGTTTCTTCTCATGCTGCCAATACTTTTGCTTTAGCCGTTTTTATTGGTTTTGTTTTAAAAAAACACCTTTCTTATTTGTTACACATTATGCTGGTTTGGGCTGCAATAGTATCTTATAGTAGAATATATGTAGGCGTTCATTATCCTGCCGACATTATTTGTGGTGCATTATTAGGTGTAGTAATTGCTTTAGTATTTTGGAAATTATTACAATTTACCAATCAAAAATTTAACCTTAAACTTGTTATATGATAAACATTGTAGCTGTATTTTTAGGTGGGGGTTTGGGTAGTTTAATGCGCTATGGTATTTCAAAAATGGTATTAACTTTTTACGAAGGTAATTTTCCGTTGGGCACATTTATTTCAAACATTATTAGCTGTATGGTATTGGCTTTAGTGGTTTTATACACTAAAAAAATGGTTGATTCGGATGTACTTAAACTATTTTTAATAACTGGTATTTGTGGTGGTTTCAGTACTTTTTCTACCTTTAGTTTCGAAACTTTTTCGTTACTAAAAACTGGAAACTATTCCATGGCAATAATTAACATTGTGCTAAGTATAGCTGTTGGTGTTGGCTTAATTTTTATACTACTAAAAAATCAACATTCATAAATTCATATTCCACCTTACCAAATAAAAAAAATAAAAATATAGATGAAAAAATTAGTTGTTGTTTTATTGGTGCTATCTAGTTTTGTTGCTTTTGCACAACCCAACCGACCCAAATTGGTGGTAGGTATTGTTGTTGACCAAATGCGCTACGATTATTTAACACGGTATTGGAATAAATTTGGCGAAGACGGTTTTAAAAAACTCGTTAACGATGGGTTTAATTGTAAAAATACCCACTACAATTATATGCCAACCTTTACTGGTCCTGGTCACGCATCGATTTATTCTGGAACTACACCAGAAAATCATGGCATTATTGCCAACGACTGGTACGACAAACAACTAAAAAAATACGTGTATTGTGCCGAAGATAAATCGGTAAAAACTGTTGGGAGCGAATCTAAAGACGGATTAATGTCGCCTAACAGAATGTTAACCACCACCATAACCGACGAACTTAAATTAGCGACTAATTTTAAAGGTAAAGTGATTGGTGTTTCTTTAAAAGACCGCGGGGCTATTTTACCTGCGGGACACAAAGCCGACGCTGCCTATTGGTTTGAAGGTGATGATACTGGAAAATGGATTTCAAGCTCGTATTACATGAATCAATTGCCTAAATGGGTAAACGAAGTGAATAAAAAAAACTCGGCAAACACTTATTTAAACGGTGTTTGGAACACACTTTTACCCATTGCTGAATATACAGAAAGCATTGCCGACAACAACCCTTACGAGGGCTTGTTTAACACCGAAAAAACACCCACTTTTCCGCACAACCTAAAAGCATTGCGTGATAGTAACGAAAATTACAGTTTAATAAAAGACACCCCTTTTGGCAACAACATTACCACCGAAATGGCAATTGCTGCAATAAAAGGAGAAATGTTGGGCGGTGATGATATAACCGATTTTTTAGCGGTAAGCTACTCCTCTACCGATTACGTTGGTCATCAATTTGGTCCTGCCTCTATTGAAGTTGAAGATACTTACTTGAGATTAGACCAAAGTTTAGCTGAATTACTCACTTATTTGGAATCAAATTTTGGCAAAGAAAATGTATTGATTTTTTTAACCTCCGATCACGGTGCTGTTGATGTGCCGCAGTTTTTAATCGACAATCATTTACCTGCGGGATATTTCGACCAAAGTGCTGCAATAAACGAGTTAAAAGCATTTTTAAAAAATAAATGGATGGTTGATGATTTAATTGAAAACGTATCAAATTTTCAAGTATTTTTAAATCACGAAAGTATCTTAAAAAATAAATTTGATGTTATTGATATTCAAAACGATGTGGCAAATTTTATGTTAAAATTTAAAGGCATAGGAAAAACTTTTACGGCACAAGCATTAAAACAAGCTGTTTTTACTGATGGTATTTCTGCCAACATTCAACGTGGATTTAACCATTCTCGTTCGGGCGATGTAATGTTTGTGTTGGAATCGGGTTGGATAAAAAGTGGTTATAAAACAGGAACAACACATGGTTCGCCTTACGAATATGACACACATGTACCATTGCTTTGGTATGGCTACACCATTCCTCAAGGAGAAACTGCCGATCAAGTGGTTATCCCAGACATTGCATCAACACTAGCTACCTTGTTAAATATTATTGCACCAAGCTCTTGCACAGGTAAACCCATTAATAATTTATTGAAATGATAAAAACAATTGCTTCGAGTTTTATTTTGCTGCTGTTTACCTGCACAGATTCAGAGCCTATCGATGTTGTAGAAACCACTCCTGTTGAGGAGGTAGAACAAGTTGAGTTAGAGAAAACTCCAGAACCTGATTCTGATGAAGAAGCCTTTTTGTTGTTTTATAAAAATTTTACTGAAACCATCCGCTCAAAAAACCTTGATTCGTTAAACACTTACATTGATGTTGATTTTGGGGTTTATTTTATTGAATCGAATGGTGCTATACCTAGCTTTACCAAATATTACGGTTTTGATAAGTTTAAGTCGGTGCAAGGCAAAGTATTTGGCGAATTAAAATTTAAATTGCTTGATTTAGAGCCTGTTTTTGAAGATTTACCAAAAGTAGTTTGTACTGAAACCAAATACGACAAGGATGGTTGTTTTGTAGAAAAAATCAACCCATTTAAAGATAATGAGATTTGGTATTATACCGAGTTAAACGAAAAAGAAAAACAAGCCATAAGTATAATTGCCAAAAGCATTGTTTACACGGTGGTAAACACATCAAACTATACTTTTTATTTTTCAGAAACCAACGAAGGCTTAAAACTATCGTTTATCGATTTAAGAGTACCGTGTGAGGCTTAATTTTTACTCTTTGCTGCAAAATTACAAAGCCTATACAATACCCTTGCACCAACATTGGCGTCCCATTCTACATTGCCTACTTCGTTTAAATCGAAACCAATAATTTTTTTGCCAGATTCTACCAATCTATTGAACAAAAAGTTGATTTGTTCCACTTCAAAACCACCAGCAACAGGTGTACCGGTGTGTGGACAAAGTTTTGGGTCTAAGCCATCAATGTCGTAACTAATGTAAACCAACTCAGGAAGTTCATTTATAATATCATCACAAATGTTCTCCCACGATTTTCCAGCATATTGTTGTTGTTTAATGTCCCAATCAAAAAAAGTTTTAATTTTTCCTTTCGATTTTTCTATCACATCTATTTCTGCCGGACAAATGTCTCTGATGCCAACTTGCACTAATTTGCTTACACTGCTGTTTTTTATAGCATTAAACATGATTGATGCGTGTGAGTATTCAAAACCTTCGTAAGCATCTCTTAAATCGGCGTGAGCATCAATTTGAAGTATGCCAAAACTTTGGTGTTTTTTGCCTAGCGCATTTATTAAACCCATGGGTGAGTTGTGATCGCCACCCAAAACAGCAACCATCTTACCTTGATTTAGGTAGTTTAAAGCTGTTTCTTCAACCTTAGTGTTAAGTTGTGTACAATATTGGTTGATGTATTCGTATTTTTCTATATCGTGCTTGGTAATGATTTGTTCGTTCTCCAATTTTTGAATTATTTCTGATGCCAATTCGCCTACTTTTCGGTTTTCTACAAATTCGAAATCAAAAATGGGGAGCATAGCCACCTTAAATTGCCAAGCATTTTTTGTGTAAGGGCTATAAAAATCGAGCTGAGTTGAAGCTTCTAAAATGGCTTTAGGACCTTCGGCTGTTCCTTTTGAGTAAGAACAAGTAATATCGGACAAAACAGGTATAATTACCAGTTCGCTTTCTTCTACTGTATATGGAAAACCAAAAATGTTTCCGTTGTTAATACCTACTTCGTTGGGGTTGAACATGATAGTTGGAAGACCGAAGTTGGAAGACCGAAGTTAGAAGAAATTACAATCTTCCATCTTCGGTCTTCTAACTTCCTACTTAAATCGTTTTTATTTTATTGAACAAATCATCCTTGTAAGAGCCACCTATTGGAATTAGTTTTTTGCCGCCTTCCATTACAATGTTAGTTTGTTCTATGGCGTTTATTTTATCTAAACGTACAATGTACGAACGATGAACCCTAATAAAATCATTACTAGGAAGTTTTTTCTCGATATCCTTCATGGTAGAGTGTATGGTGTATTTGGCATCGCTCAAGTTTATTACTACATAATCTTTTAGTGCTTCAACAAACAAAATATCTTGAGCTTTTACTTTAACCAATCGTGAGTTTGATTTAACAAAAATTACACTCTCATCATTTCCTGCTTCTTTACCATCAACCAACGAGTATAAGAAATCGCGCTCTTTAACAATTTCTTGTTCTTTACTGTGTTTGTAAAGTGCCATTTCTATTGATGTGTGCAAATCAATTTCTTTAAATGGTTTAATAATGTAGCCGTAAGGCTCTGTTACTTTTGCTCTGCTCAAGGTATTTTCATCAGCATAAGCCGTTAAATAAATTACAGGAATGTTAAGGGTTTCTTTAATTTTTTCTGCTGTCTCAATCCCACTCATGTCTCCTTTTAACATAATATCCATCAAAACCAAGTCTGGCTTAGTTTCGTTAGCCAATAAAATGGCTTTTTCGCCCGTTGATGCTGCGCCTGAAATATTATAACCTAGTTTTTTTAAACTTTGTTGAATATCTTTTGATACTATACTCTCGTCTTCTACAACTAATATATTATTTTTTGACATTATTGGTTTTGTTTAAATGTTATCGTAAATGTTGTTCCTTTTGTTGTTTCTAATTTTAATTCTGCATCAATTTGCTCCACCAAGGTTGTTACTAATTGAAGACCTAGCGTGTTGGTTTCCTTTATATTAAGGTCTTTCGGAATTCCAACACCATTATCTGCAACAATAATGGTAACAACACCATTATTAAGCAACAAACTTATGTTTAATTTACCTTTTTTCCTTCCTTTAAATGCATATTTTAATGCGTTCGAAACTAATTCATTTATAATTAATCCACAAGGAATAGACATGTCTAAGCTTAAAGAAACATTGTCTATTTCATATTTAGTTTCGACAAAACTATCTAAAATACCGTATGAATGTACTAAATTTTTAGATAGGCTCACAATATATTGTGAAAAATTTATTTCAGAAAAATCATTTGCTTGATACAAACTCTCGTGAATAATTGACATGGTTTTAATCCTGTCTTGACTTTCACGCAATATAGTAAGTGTACTTTCGTCGTTTACATACGAGGATTGTAAATTTAAAATGCTTGAAATAACTTGTAGATTGTTTTTTACTCGATGATGAACTTCTTTTAACAGGATTTCTTTTTCCTTTAATGAGTTTTTTAGTTTTTCTTCAGCAATTTGTTTGTCGGTAATGTCATGTGCAATACCTGAAACCAAAATCACCTTGTTGTCTTCATCAAAAATGGGGTTTAAAAACACTTCACGAATTATTCTGGTTCCATTTTTATTAAAGCGCTCAGTAATAAACTCTACATTTTTACCATTAAATGCGTCCTCATATTTTTTGTCCCAAAATGGCTGTAAGCTTTTTTCATCCACTCTGTTCATGGTGTTTGGTTCAAGTTTAGGTCTAAAACCATATAAATCAAACACAGCATCAGAATAGTTCTGATTGAAAGAAGTTAGCCCTACATTTTTATCGTAAGTCCAAAAAAGGTGAGAGCTATTTTCAATAATACTTTTTAGTTTTGATGTTTGTTCAAACAACAACAACTCATCTTGCTTCTTTTGAATGGTTAAACCAATAGCCCCCGAAATAAAGTCTAATATTTCTAGCGATTTATCATCAAACTCATTTTCATTTTTATATGACTGAACAGAAAGCACTCCAATAACCTTGTTTTTAACTTTTAACGGCACACCTAAAAACACTTTACATTTCGTTCCCATTAACTCATACTTACCTTGTTTAATTAAATTATCAAGGTCGTTTCGTTTTAATATGGCTGGTTTTTTTTGTTTTAAAAAGTATTCGTTAATTCCTTTTTTATGAGTCCTTGTTGGGTTGTGAATTTTTCCTCCTTTTTCAATATCAAAATAGTAGGGAAAAGAAATTACATTTGGGGCTAAAGCATAAGAAATCACAAAAATATCGGTGTTCATTACTTGACTTAATTCAATTCTTATGGCTTCGTAAATATCGTCGGCATTTGCTTTTTCAGCTATTATTTTCGATACGTTGTTATATACTTCTTGTCTAGTTTTTTGCCACTTTTCATCTGTTATGTTTCTAAAAATACCTCTCGTTGAAATAATTTTTCCTTCTGCATTAAATTTACAACCAACAGAGCCTTCAACAGTAATTTTTGTGCCGTTTTTATGTCTTAGTTCTATGGTGGTTTTAACAGCTTCTTTCGATTTGGACTTAATTAGTTTGGTAAAAAAATTCACACAGTGGTTTTTTCCGTCGGGGTGAAGTAATTCAAAAATGGTTTGACCCATCACTTCATTATCACTATATCCAAGTGTTTTTTTCCACGCATTGTTAACATAAACGATGTCGCCTTTTATATCAACGCTTTGTATTAAATCAGAAGCATTCTCAAACAAGTCTCTATAACGTTCTTCACTTTCTATCAACTCGAGTTCTGCTAGTTTTATATCGGTAATATCTCTCGAAACCCCCATTGTTCCAATTACTTTTCCTTCACCGTCTTTAAGTATGGTTGCCGATAAAAATGAAGTGAAAACCTCTCCTGTTTTTCTCCTGTTTTGAACTTCTCCAGTAAAAAACCCTTTACTCTCTAATTCTTTTCTTGTTTTAAGAAAATCTTTACTGTTTGCATATAAAATTTCAGGCTTTAAACCCTCCATCTCTTGTTTAGTGTATCCAAATGTAGATTCTGCAGCCCTATTAAACTCTTTTATTTTATCGTTCTCATCGGTAGCGCAAATAATATCTAACGAACTAGATATTAGGTTGTTGGTGTAATTCTGGTTTTGCAACAACTCTCCTTCAATTTTAATTCGTTCGGCAATTTCTTTTTGTAACAATTTGTTTGACTCTTCGGCAATACGATATTTTAACCGTTCTTTAGCGAGTTGTTTTTGTGCTGAAACATCTTGAAAAACAACCTGTATGGCTTTTTGATTTTG